>NZ_JAAWVW010000018.1:0-84033 GCF_014855505.1 Musicola keenii
CGATTAAGACGATTAAGACGATTAAGACGATTAAGACGATTAAGACGATTAAGACGATTAAGACGATTAAGACGATTAAGACGATTAAGACGATTAAGACGATTAAGACGATTAAGACGATTAGATAAAGGTGTAAACAAAATGGCTATCAGCATTCGATTGGATGAAGACTTCGTCACTGAAGTCAAGGTGTATGCAGAAGCATCCAGCCGTAGTGTGCCCAAGCAGATAGAACACTGGGCCAGAATCGGCAGGATTGCTGAGGATAATCCCGATCTGACATACGAATTTATTATGGAAACTTTGCTCGCCCGAAGCGAAGCAGAGAATGGTAAGGTTTCTCGTTATGTCCGAAGAACAAAACCGAGCAGAGATTGAGGTTTATCAGACCAACCGGTTTGAAAAAGCAATGGACAAATTGCCACAGCAGTTCAGATCCGTTGTTGAAGATGAGATTGATGCGATTGTTGAAAATCCTGAACTGGGTGAACTCAAGAAAGGCGACTTGAGTTATTTAAGGGTTCATAAGTTCAAGCTGAACAACCAGTTAATATTGCTGGGATACAGTTGGAACCAGAACCAACTTATCATCCACCTGTTAATTTTGGGTTCTCATGAGAACTTTTATCAGGAACAGAAAAGGGTGAGAAAGTCAGATTTAAAACTCATCAGGTAAACGAACCCCGGCATCAGCCGGGGTTTTTTGCTTAAAAGTGGCGATGAAATCTTAGCCGCGTACCGCAATAGCTTCGATTTCGAGCTTCACATCTTTCGGCAGACGAGCCACTTCCACGCAGGAACGCGCCGGGAAGGTTGCATTATGCTCTTTGAAGAAGGCTTCATAAGCGGCGTTGACGGTGGCGAAGTCGTTCAGGTCTTTCACGAACACCGTGGTTTTGACGATGTTGCCTACGTTCAGACCAGCGGCTTCCACGATGGCTTTCACGTTTTCCAGCGACTGACGAGCCTGCGCGGTAACGTCGTCCGGCACCAGACCGGTTTTCGGATCCACCGGGATCTGGCCGGAGGTGATGATCATGCTGCCTAGGTCTACACCCTGAACATAAGGGCCGATCGCGGCCGGAGCCTGTTCCGTACTGATAATGCGTGACATGTTTTCTCCTGATTCATGCTGAGTGGACGTGTAAGGGGCACATTATTCCAAAAAGCCGGTGGTGTCGCCATCCATCGCACCGCTTTGGGGTGCTTAGTGGCCGTTCAGCACCGCCTGGCGCTCAAATTCTTTTTCGCAGTATTTGCACTTCAGGTGCACATCGTCATTGCGCTGTTTGACGCTGAAGGAAGAACTTACCGGTTCGATGCGGCTGATGCAGTTAGTGTTCGGGCAGGTGAGAATACCCTCGATATGGGAAGGCAACTGCGGACGTAGTTTGCGCACCACCTCGTAGTTATCGATCTGGTTGACGGTGGCCTGCGGCGCGTACATCGCCAGCTGGTTGGCCTGTTCTTCCGTCAGAAAAATGTTTTCTATTTTGATCAAATCCTTGCGGCCCAGATGGTTGGAGGGCAGGTTCAGGCCGATGGTGATACGTTGATCAGTGGCGGTGAGTTTGAACAGAGTCAGCAGTTTGAAACCGACCTGAGCCGGGATGTGATCGATAACCGTACCGCGTTTGATGGCTTCTACCTGTAGTTTGTTGTCGTGAGTCATTGTCTGTTCCCCCTTCATCACAGAACCAGTTCGCTGTTCAGCACCAGTGCCAGCAGAGCCTGACGTGCATAAATACCGTTGCCCGCCTGCTGGAAATAGTAGGCATAGGGCGTGCTGTCCACATCGGTGGTGATTTCGTCGATACGCGGCAGCGGGTGCAGGACTTTCAGGTTATCGCGGGCGTTGCCTAGGTCGGCGGCGCGCAGGATAAACTGCGATTTGATATTGATGTATTCCGACGGGTCCAGACGCTCTTTCTGAACGCGGGTCATGTACAGGATATCCAACTCCGGCACCACTTCTTCAACGCTGGCGTGCAGGCTGTAAGGGATGTTCTTCTCAGCCAGCATATTGAGGATGTAATCCGGCATCGCCAGCGCGTCTGGGGAAATGAAGTAAAAGCGGTTGCCGTCGAACTTGGCCAGCGCCTGGGTCAATGAGTGCACGGTGCGGCCGTATTTCAGGTCGCCGACCATGGCGATGTTGATATTGTTCAGGCGCCCTTGGGTTTCCTGAATAGTGAACAGATCCAGCAATGTCTGGGAAGGGTGTTGATTGGCGCCGTCGCCTGCGTTGAATACCGGTACGCCGCCGGAGAATTCGGCCGCTAATCTGGCCGCGCCCTCTTGCGGATGGCGCATCACGATGGCATCGACATAGTTGCTGATGACCGAAATGGTGTCGGCCAGGGTTTCGCCTTTTTTCCCAAGCGAAGTATTGCTGCTGTCGGCAAAGCCTACCACGGAAGCGCCCAACCGGTGGATGGCGGTTTCAAATGACAGACGGGTTCGGGTGGAGGCTTCAAAGAAGCAACTGGCGATCACTTTGTGCTTCAGCAGTTCCGGCTGCGGGTTGGCCTTTAGACTGGCGGCCACCTTCAACGTCAGCTCTAGATCGTCCCGGCTGAGATCGTTGATTGAGATAATGTGTTTTTTATAGAGCGGATTGACCATTTGGCGATTCTCCCCCACGGTTAGGTCCGATAAACAAAAGAAGCGATGTGTGCCGCCCAGCGCGACAGGCAAAAAAAAGCCCCTCGAATGAGGGGCTTTTTTAAAGAACGGTTGGGCAACGGAAGGAAAAAAACTGTCAGGCTGCCGAACGGCAGTTGCGGTTGATAACCCACGAAGACAGCGGTATTGGACATGTTCCCTCCCGGCAAATTGTGCGGCATTATACGCGCCGAAAATGTGAATTCAAGCAAAAAACGCCCGTTTTATGCGCCTGGCAATCGGTTGCGGACACCTGTGAACAGGAAACCTGACAAGCGGCGGTCTCGGCTTTCGCCGAGGGGAAAAATGACGGCTGTCGCCAGATGCCATTCATGCTGTCGTCATTTGCGCGCGGCAATATCGATAAGAGTACGCTTGGTATTTGTCTGGTGCCGTGTCGTAGGAATCAAATGTTTTACCGCATCACTTTTTTGCGATGACATGCTGGCGGGGGGCCGCTGGGAAGCGTATAAGGTGCTGTAAAACGTTGTTTCATTTTTTAAGGAGTGACCATGATCACCGGTAACGTCAATCATCTTGAGCTGGTTCCTTATTTGCCTGCTCGTCTGCGCGATGCGATTGAGTATGTTAAGCAGCACATTACGGCGCAGACGCCGCTGGGTAAGCATGATATCGACGGTAACAAGCTGTTTGTGCTGGTTTCCAACGACAGTACCGATGCATTTGAAAATCGTCGGGCCGAGTATCACGCCAAATACCTGGATATCCAAATCGTGCTGGAAGGCACTGAAGGCATGACGTTCAGCAACTTGCCGGCCGGCAAACCAGACGTTGACTGGTTGGCGGACAAGGATATCGCGTTCCTGCCGTCGGGCGAGCAGGAAAAACAGGTGGTACTGCAACCAGGGGATTTTGTGGTGTTCTTCCCCGGCGAAGTACATAAGCCGCTGTGTGCGGTCGGCGCACCGGCGCCGGTACGCAAGGCGGTAGTGAAAATCGATGCCTCTTTGGTGCTGTAACTGTTTTATCTAAGGCGCTGCGGCGCCTTTTCTCTCCTTACGGCAGGACGCTGCCGTCCACATCGTAGCAAAACGCAACCTTCTATTTTTTACCCGTATCTCTGTTTGATGTTGTCGTTGTCGTGCCGATAACCCAGCGCTGTGATCCACCTCGTAAATCATGGCGACAAAAATGAAACCGGTTGCTGCTATAGGATGTTTCAGGCAATCTGAAACCGGTTTCAGTGCGATAGAAACCCATCGTCTTGCATACCCGAAATGATTCAGGTCGCAGGAAGCGGCAGCCGAGCGAGCCCCGGTAGATGGTGGAAATCAAACGATCGGGGGCGATATACCCGTCGGCAGTCGGTTTCAAAGAGCCGGTTGATGAACGCGCAGACAAGGCCGAGGCGGCTAGGGGCTGTGAGTGGGCCACGCTGGCCTGAGATGATGATGGGGATCTCTGTTGCCGCCGGCTTTCGGCAGCTTTTACAAACAAGAGGTGGAAACTGTGAGTAAATTACCTGATGGCTTCTTATGGGGCGGCGCAGTTGCGGCCCATCAACTGGAAGGCGGATGGCAGGAAGGGGGTAAGGGTGTCAGCGTCGTGGATGTGCTGACGGCGGGGGCGCACGGCACATTGCGACGCATCACCGAAGGCGTATTGCCCGGCGAGAGCTACCCAAATCACGAGGCGATCGATTTTTACCATCGCTACAAGGATGACATCGCGCTGTTTGCGGAAATGGGGTTTAAGTGTTTTCGCACCAGCATCGCCTGGACCCGTATTTTCCCGAAGGGAGATGAGCTGGAGCCCTGTGAGGCCGGCCTGCGGTACTACGATGACCTGATCGACGAATTATTGAAACACGGGATCGAACCGGTCATGACCCTCAGCCATTTCGAGATGCCGCTGCATCTGGTTCAACAGTATGACGGCTGGATGAGCCGCAAAACGCTGGAGTGCTTTGTTCGTTTCGCCACTACGGTGATCGAGCGCTATAAGCACAAAGTAAAATACTGGATGACCTTCAACGAGATCAACAATCAGAAAAATGTCGCGGCGGAGATCTTCGGCTGGATGTGTTCCGGGGTGCGTTTCCCGCAGAAGGAGAAACCGGAGGAGGCGATGTACCAGGCGGTGCATCATCAGTTTGTCGCCAGCGCGCTGGTGGTGAAACGGGCGCATGACATCAATCCGGCGATTAAAGTGGGCTGCATGTGCTCTTTTGTGCCTTTCTATCCCTATTCGTGCCACCCGGAAGACGTGATGCTGGCCGCCAGATCGATGCACGATCGTTTCTACTTTTCCGACGTTCATGTGCGTGGATGCTATCCCGGTTATGCCCGGCGGGAGTGGGCGCTCAAAGGATATCACATCCGTATGGAACCGGAGGACGAGCAGATCCTGCGCGAGGGCAAAGCGGACTACATCGGTTTTAGCTATTACATGTCCAGCGTGGTCAAACATGATGTGCAGAACGCTATTGCCGCCAGTATGGACGGCAGCTCGGAGCATTCAATCCCGAACCCGCACCTGAAAGCCAGCGACTGGGGCTGGCAGATTGACCCTGTCGGCCTGCGCTATGCATTGGTGACGCTGTATGAGCGGTACGACGTGCCGCTGTTCATTGTGGAAAATGGGCTGGGCGCGCTGGATAAACCCGACGAAACGGGGGTTTGTCAGGATGACTACCGCATCGATTATTTGCGTTCTCATATCGAGGCCATGAAGGCTGCGGTCTGGGAGGATGGTGTGGAGTTGATGGGGTATACGCCATGGGGCTGTATCGACCTGGTGTCGTTCACGACGGGAGAAATGGCGAAACGCTATGGCTTTATCCATGTGGACAAACATGACGACGGCACCGGTACGTTGAAACGTACGCCGAAGAAATCTTTTTACTGGTATCAGCAGGCGATCGCGTCCAACGGCGAAATGCTGTAGGGCTCGCCCGGCGATGTCTTGCCAGACGGCGCGTTCGGTCTCGTTGGCTGAACGCGCTGCCTCTCGCCTGACTCGGCAAGGTTTTGGTGCCCTGTGGTTGACGGGAATGGCGATGCCGTTACGGCAGCTCGGCATTCTGGGCGAGTGTCGCCACCATGACCGCTTTGATGGTATGCATCCGGTTTTCCGCTTGGTCGAACACGATGCTATGTGTCGACTCGAACACGTCATTAGTGACTTCCATGCCATTGTGCAGGTCGTACTGCTCGGCCATTTGCTTGCCGAGAGTGGTCTGATCGTCGTGGAATGCTGGCAAACAGTGCAGGAATTTCACCTGCGGATTCCCGGTGGCGGCGATCATGTCCATATTGACCTGATACGGACGCAGTAGATTGATGCGCTCCGCCCAGGCGTCTTTCGCTTCGCCCATCGACACCCACACGTCGGTGTAGATGAAATCCACGTCTTTCACACCAGTGGCCACACTCTCCGTGAGGGTAATCGAGCCGCCGGTTTTGACGGCAGCGGCCTGGCATTCCGCTACCAGCGCCGCATCGGGCCAGCAGGCCTTCGGGGCGATCAACCGCAGATCGAGGCCGGTCAACGCGGCCGCATCCAGCATGGAGTTGCCCATGTTGTTGCGGGTATCTCCGACATAGGCCAGTTTCATGGCCGACAGCGGTTTCTCCGGCAGATGTTCCTGCATGGTCATCAGGTCGGCCAGCAACTGCGTGGGGTGGAATTCGTTGGTCAGGCCGTTCCAGACCGGAACGCCGGAAAATTCCGCCAGCGTTTCCACTAGCACCTGGCCGTAACCACGGTATTGGATGCCGTCATACATGCGGCCCAGCACACGCGCTGTGTCTTTCATGGATTCTTTATGACCGATCTGGCTGCCGCTGGGCCCGAGATAAGTTACTTGTGCGCCCTGATCATATGCAGCAACTTCGAAAGAGCAACGAGTGCGAGTCGAATCTTTTTCGAAGATGAGTGCGATGTTTTTGCCTTGCAGATGGCGGGTTTCAGTACCGTTTTTCTTATTGATTTTGAGGGTAGCGGCGAGTGACAACAGCGTTTCTATTTCCGCAGGGGTAAAATCCATCAGTCTTAAAAAGTGACGCTTATAAAACGGGTTCATCTTTTTGTCTCCATGTGGCTCAACGCGCGTGGTTGAATTAAAATTCACTTTATATGTGTAAATATTCAATTTCAAGTGTCGGCTTAAAACTTTCTGGTGGAGACGAACGCGGGGCTGTGGGAAAATAAGACCATCTTTGCCGTTTTTATGAGGACTGGGACATGGCAAACCGTGAATTGCTGGAAGAACAACGTGAAGAGACACGCCTGATTATCGAAGAGTTGCTGGAAGATGGCAGCGATCCTGACGCGCTCTATACTATCGAACACCATTTTTCCGCCGAGAAGTTCGAGGATCTGGAAAAGGTGGCGGTGGACGCCTTCAAGCTGGGCTACGAAGTTACGGACGCCGAAGAGCTGGATACGGAAGAAGGTATCACGCTGATGTGTTGCGATGCGATTTGCGAGGTGTCGTTGAATGCCGAACTTATCGATCAGCAAGTGGAGCAGTTGCTGGCGCTGGCGGAACGTCATCAGGTCAACTATGACGGCTGGGGCACCTATTTCGAAGATCCGAACGGCGACGATGACGATTTCGACGAGGAAGACGAAGATTTCTACGATGAGGACGATGACGGCAAACGTCATTGATTCTTGGGGTTGTTCTGATACCCGCCGCCCGGCGGGTATTTTATTTCCGGCTTAAAGCGTTTTCAGCATTCTGACTTCACAATCCACATGACCGGTACAACCCATGGCATGGTTGATATGCTGGAAACCCAGTTTCTCATAAAGATGGATGGCGCGGGTCAGGTGCCCGGTCGTTTCCAGATAGCAGCGTTGAAACCCTTGCAGACGGCCGAACTCCAGCGCGCGTTCAGCCAGTTGCCGGGCGATGCCCTGTCCACGGGCGATGGGTAAGAAATACATCTTTTGCAATTCACATACGTCGGTATCTCCGCCTGCCAGCGGCGCTAAACCGCCTCCGCCAACCACTTCGCCACGATATTCGACAACCCAGTAGATGCAGTGGGGACGGCTGTACACCTCGAACAGTCTATCCAGGTCGGGGTCGGAAACAGTGTATCCCTTATCGGCGGTTAGACCGAATTCGGCGGAAACACGCCGGATTACGCCAGCTATCGCGTCATTGTCGGCGGCGGTAATCGGGCGTGTCAGCAATGGGACTGAAGCTGGGATCGTCATGGATGCTCACTCTGGTCTGAAGACGGAGGAATCATGCTGACGTGTAATGGACAGCATGCTATATCGCCCGGCGATTATACGTGGTGAATGTGTCGAGCCAAACGTCTGTTATTGGGATCACCCCGAAATGGTTGTCATCAACTGGCGATCGGGCCGCATGACAATATTTCTGACGGCGTATTGCACTGATTTCTCTTTTATGAGATTTTTTCTCTTATTAAAGAAATGAAGGGGCGTTTAGCGATGGAAAATCGATTGTCGGATATCGATTTACGGCTGTCTGAACGGTTGTCCGCGTTGCGTCGTGAACGCGGTTGGTCGTTGGATGAGCTGGCGCTTAATAGCGATATCAGCCGTGCTACGTTGTCGCGTATGGAGCGGGGGGAAACCAGCCCGACGGCGGCGTTGCTGGGCCGGCTGTGTGTTGTGTATGGCTGTACGATGTCCCGTCTGCTGGCTGAAGTGGAAACACCGTCGCCGCAAAAGCTGGAACCGGGGCAGCAGACGGTCTGGGTGGATACTGAAACGGGTTTTGTCCGGCGTAGCGTTTCTCCGCCGGTAAATGGATTCAATGCGGAGATGATTCTCGGCCAGTTGCCAGCCGGTGCCCGGATTGAATACAACGCACCGCCGATTTACGGCCTTGAACACCATCTTTATGTTTTGGACGGGCGTCTGGAGATCGCGTTGGATGAGCGGATGTATGCATTGTCACCTGGCGATAGCCTGCGTTACCGGTTGCATGGTCCGTCTGCTTTTCATAACCCTGGCGCGGGTGATGTCCGTTACCTTATCGCCATTTGTAAACCCTGACAGGCCGTGATAGGAGCGGAATATGACTCATTCTGTCAATATGGCGGCAGTGCCGCTGGTGATTCGCAAAGATGATTTGTCCGGCGATAAGACCCGGGCGTTGGTGGCGCTGCATCTGGCGGGAATGCATGAAAGTTCGCCGCCGGAGCATGTTTTTGCTCTGGACGTGTCCGGATTACAGGCACCGAACGTGACATTCTGGAGCGTCTGGCAGGGGGACGACGTGGTAGGGATCGGCGCGTTGAAAATGCTGGATGCCGGGAGCGCCGAAATCAAGTCGATGCGTACCCATCCCCGGCATCTACGGAAGGGCGTGGCGGCATATTTGTTGGATTACGTTATCATGCAGGCTCGTCAGAGCGGGCTGCGTCGCCTGAGTCTGGAAACCGGCAGAGGCGATGCGTTTGAACCTGCATTGGCGCTGTATCGTAGTAGAGGGTTTGTTAATGGTGAGGCATTTTCAGATTATCATGCAACAAAATTCAATAAATTCATGCATTTAATTTTGTAGAATTCAGTGGGTGAACAGAGATCTCTGTGTGAGTGTCGTCGGGATGAGCGTTGGGTATTGAGGATATCGCGACCGATAGCAAGGATTGTTTTCTAATGATGATTATTAATCAGATAATATTTCAATCTAAGTAAAATCAATGGGAGATAATATTTTTTTTCATAGTTAGTTCGCTATCGTTATTGGGATATTTTAGTGAAAACATTAATATCAACATTCCCATTTCTTCAGTGACGAATAAAGTGCTGTTTATGGTAAACCGTATAGCATCATGGATGGCGGGGTTGATGTTCCTGCTTGTTTTTTCTTCTTTTTCTGTTAGTGCAGATGCCGAAGGTCTTATTCCTCAGGAAGGTGACTGGATTGCACCTGAATTTACTTTTCATACCGGCGAAACGCTGAAAGCCTTTCGTATGCATTATTACACGCTCGGCGATAGCAAAAAGCCGGCAATATTATTGCTGCATGGCACCAATCAACCAGTAAAAGCTTTGTTGGCCAACGGGTTTGCAGGTGAATTATTTGGGCCGGGGCAGCCGCTGGATATTAATAAATATTTCATCGTTATTCCTGAAAGTATTGGTTCGGGTAAAACCGCTAAGCCGTCAGATGGATTGCGTATGAAGTTTCCGCAGTACAATTATGCGGACATGGTGTTGGCGCAATATCGTTTGTTGACCGAAGGTCTGGGAATTACGCATTTGCGTCTGGTTATGGGATATTCCATGGGCGGAATGCAAACTTGGCTATGGGGCGAAAAATATCCTCAGATGATGGATGCGCTGGTGCCGATGGCCTCTCAGCCGACAGAGTTGTCCGGTAGAAACTGGATGCTGCGCCGGATGCTGATTGAATCCATCAAACGCGATCCTGCCTGGAACAACGGTGATTACACCGCACAACCGCCGGCGCTGCAGACTGCCAATATTATGTTCAGCATCGCCACTACCGGCGGTACGCTGGCTTACCAGAGCAAAGCGCCGACGCGCGCCCTGGCGGATAAACTGGTAGCGGAGCGGCTGGTTGCGCCTGTGACGGCGGACGCCAACGACTTTATTTATATCTGGAGTTCATCGGCAGATTATAATGCGGTACCGGAGTTGAACCGTATTCAGGCCCCCATGTTGGTGATTAACTCCGCCGATGATGAGCGTAATCCAATTGAAACAGGCATTCTGGATAATGAGCTCAAAAAAATAAAACATGCCGAGCTGTTCCTTATTCCTGCAAGTAAGGAAACTAGCGGACACGGCACCATGATGTCAGCGAAGTTCTATAAAGCCAGACTGGGTGAATTTATGGAGAAAATCCAGAAACATCATAAATAATCAGTGTCCGGCGGTATTTCGTTTTTCGGAGCAATGACTCCGGATGGCAATGAAGTCCGCCTACCTGTTAATGGCTGGCAAAAAATGCAATTACTGTCAGCCTTATTTCTTCTGTGATATTTCCTTTTCGTTTTTATTTCGGTTTATATCCGTTCAATTCAGGTTGCAGATAGCCGTGCCATTTACCGACCGAATGACAGCGGATATAGCGTTTTCCTGTGCGGCAATGATGGTGTTATTGCTGCGCTGTTCCATATATCAGGTTTGTATTCGCCATTGGGATACAGCATAAACAGCAGGGACAAATTATGTTTCGCAAAATCAAGATTCGCACCACATTAACCATCATGATTTTCTTACTGGCGGCGCTGTTGCTGTTTGTTGGTGTTATCGGGCTGGTCGCTGTGCAGTCGGGTAATCAGTCGTTTTCCAAAGTCGATAAAGACGTACTGCCGGGGCTGGTAGCGTTGAATGAAAGTTCCGAGTGGCTGCTGCGCGGCCGTCTGGATTTGCGTTTGTATGAATCGTTGGTCGGAAAAGGCGATATGGAAGCGGCTAAAGTCGCGCTGAACAGAGCCCGTACCAAAGTGGATGATTCCGGGAAAAAGTGGCGGGAATACCTGACTTATCCGCAGTCCGAGCAGGAAAAAGCGATCTCTGCGGAAATGTCCGCCCGACGTGACGCGCTGATGAATGACTTTATTGATCCGGCCTTCCGGGCATTGGACGCGGGAAATCTTGACGAATATCGGCAGCGGGCAGGGAAATCCACCGTGCTGTATGCCAGCTTTGATAAGGCGGCTAAAAATCTGGTGGCATTTAAACGCCAGAGTATTGATGACGCCTATGACGATTCCAACCAGCGCGTGTCGCGCGTGCGTATCGTGTTGGGCGTAGTGGTCGTGGTGACATTGCTGCTGGCTGTCTTGGCGTGGAATATCCTGACTAATCTGGTGGTGAAACCGCTGAATCAGGCGATTACGGTTTTTGACCGCATCGCGGAGGGCGATCTGCGGGCCCAGATCGATATCAACGGTAAAAACGAGATCGCCCATCTATTTGCCGCGGTGCAGCGTATGCGCGACGGGTTGGAAAACATGGTACGAGTGGTGCGTAGCGGTACCGATTCTATCAGCGTCGGCGTGGAAGAAATCGCTTCCGGTAACATCGACTTGTCCAGCCGAACCGAACAACAGGCCGCTTCGCTGGATGAAACCGCCGCCAGTATGGAACAGATTATGGCGATGGTGAAAAACAACGAGAGTCATACCCGCAAAGCGAATGATCTGGCGAAGAAAGCGTCCGATACCGCATCACGCGGTGGCGAGGTGGTGACGGAAGTGGTGGACACCATGCAATCCATCCGGGAAAGTTCGTCGAAGATCCCCGATATTGTCGGCGTGATTGATAGCATTGCGTTCCAGACCAACCTGCTGGCGTTGAACGCCGCCGTCGAAGCGGCGCGAGCCGGCGAACAGGGCAAAGGCTTTGCGGTAGTCGCGTCCGAAGTACGAATGCTGGCGCAGCGTAGCGCAACGGCCGCGCGTGAGATTGGCACCATGATTGAGAATTCACTGGGGCGCATCGAGAAAGGCGCCGGATTGGTGGAGGTGGCCGGTAAAACCATGAATGAAGTGCTGTTGGACGTCAGCAAGGTGGTTACGGTGATGGATGAAATCATGCTGGCTTCCGGCGAGCAGAGCCGGGGTATTTCACAGATTAATATCGCCATCAACCAGATGGACGGCGTGACGCAGCAGAACGCTTCGTTAGTGGCGGAGGTGGCGACCGCCGCCGGTTCGCTGAAAGAACAGTTGGGTAGCCTGCAGCAATCCGTGGCCAGTTTCCGGCTCGATAATGCACCCCATGATGCTCAAAGACAGCCATCCTCCGATCCGCGCTTTGCGCTGGTCGATAGACGCTGACGGGGCGCTATGATCCCCGGCGTCGGCATAAGGCGCCGGTGGGATGTCCCCTGTAGCGGCGATGATAACGTAAAAAGCCCCGGTTTCCCGGGGCTTTTTTATGCGGGCGATATCATTACAGCGCAGCGATGACGGCCTGTTGTTCCAACAACTTGGCTTTGGCAACTGCATAACCGTCACGTTTTTCACGCTCTTTGGCAACGACGGCTTCCGGTGCGCGCGCCACGAATCCTTCGTTGGACAGTTTGCTGTCAATACGGCCGATTTCCACTTCGAGCTTCGCCACTTCTTTCGCCAGACGATCCAACTCGGCGGCTTTATCGATCAGACCTGCCATCGGGATCAGCAGTTCAGCGCCGTCCACCAGTTTGGTGACGGAAACCGGGCCTTTGTCGCCGGCAGGCAGCAACGTGATGCTTTCCAGCCGCGCCAGCGTCTGAATAAAGCCGAGGTTATCCTGCACCCGGCGCGCGGTATCGGCGGAGGCATCGCGCAGCAGCAGCGTCAGCGGCTTGCTGGGGGCGATGTTCATTTCGGCGCGGATATTGCGCACGGCAACGATCGCCTGCTTGATCCACTCCAGATCGTTGAACGCTTGCTCATCTTCCAACGCGACGTCAAACGCCGGGAACGGCTGCAACATGATGGTATCGGCATTCACGCCTTTCAGCACTTTGACGCGCTGCCAGATGGTTTCGGTAATGAACGGAATAATCGGATGCGCCAGGCGCAGCAACGCTTCCAGCACTGTTACCAGCGTGTGGCGGGTACCGCGCAGTTCTGCTTCGCTGCCGCCGTTCATCACCGGCTTGGTCAGTTCCAGATACCAGTCGCAGAATTGGTTCCAGGTGAATTCGTACAGCACATTGGCGGCCAGATCGAAACGGTAGCTGTCCAGCGCTTCGCGGTAGGCTTTCACCGTGCGGTTGAATTCCGCCAGAATCCAGCGGTCTGCCAGCGACAGCACTTTTTCGCCGCCGCTAAAGCCGCAATCCTGCTCTTCGGTATTCATCAGCACGAAACGGCTGGCGTTCCACAGCTTGTTGCAGAAGTTACGGTAGCCTTCCAGACGTTTCATGTCCCAGTTGATGTCGCGGCCGGTAGAAGCCAGCGCCGCCAGCGTAAAGCGCAGCGCATCAGTACCATGCGGTTCAATGCCGTTCGGGAACTGTTTCTCCGTGCGTTTGCGGATTTTCTCCGCCAACTGTGGCTGCATCATGTTGCCGGTGCGTTTTTCCAGCAGGGCTTCCAGTGAAATGCCGTCTACCATATCCAGCGGGTCAATCACGTTGCCCTTGGATTTAGACATTTTCTGGCCTTCTTCGTCGCGGATCAGGCCGGTCATGTACACGGTATGGAACGGTACCTGCGGTTTGCCGTCTTCATCTTTGATGAAGTGCATGGTCATCATGATCATGCGGGCGATCCAGAAGAAAATGATGTCGAAACCGCTCACCATCACGCTGCTGGGATGGAACGCTTTCAGCTCCGGCGTCTGTTCCGGCCAGCCGAGAGTGGAGAATGTCCACAAGGCGGAAGAGAACCAAGTGTCCAGCACGTCGTCGTCCTGACGCAACGCGATACCCGTTTCCAGATTATTGTCGCGGCGTACTTCGGCTTCATCACGGCCGACATACACCTTGCCGTTGTCGTCGTACCACGCCGGGATGCGGTGGCCCCACCACAGTTGGCGGGAGATGCACCAGTCCTGAATGTCGCGCATCCAGCTGAAATACATGTTTTCGTACTGTTTCGGCACGAACTGGATACGCCCATCTTCCACGGCTTCCACCGCTGGCTTGGCCAGCACGGCGGCGCGCACGTACCACTGATCGGTCAGCATCGGTTCAATGACGACGCCGCCGCGGTCGCCGTAGGGCACTGTCAGGTCGTGTGGTTTGATTTCGTCAAGCAGGCCCAGTTCGTCAAAGGCGGCTACGACCGCTTTACGGGCGGCGAAACGCTCCAGCCCGCGGAAGGCGTCCGGTATTTCGCTGCTGTAGGCGGTGCTGGCTTCACCGTTGGTGCTGAATATTTCCGCTTCCTGGCGGATATCACCGTCGAAGGTCAACACATTGATCATCGGCAACTGATGACGTTTACCGACTTCATAGTCGTTGAAATCGTGCGCCGGGGTGATTTTCACGCAACCGGTGCCTTTTTCCATATCGGCATGTTCGTCGCCGACGATTGGAATGCGGCGGCCGACCAGTGGCAGGATCAGGTATTTGCCGATCAGATCTTTATAGCGCGGATCTTCCGGGTTGACCGCGACGCCGGTATCGCCCAGCACGGTTTCCGGACGGGTGGTGGCGACAACCAGATAATCTTTACCGTCGGCGGTTTTTACGCCATCAGCCAGCGGATAGCGCAGATGCCACATAGAACCTTTGACGTCGCGGTTTTCCACTTCCAAATCGGAGATGGCGGTACGCAGTTTCGGATCCCAGTTCACCAGGCGTTTACCGCGATAAATCAGGTCTTCTTTATACAGGCGAACGAACACTTCCTTCACCGCATTGGAAAGCCCCTCATCCATGGTGAATCGTTCGCGTTCCCAGTCTACGGAGTTGCCCAGACGGCGCATCTGCCGGGTGATGGTGCCGCCGGATTCGGCCTTCCACTGCCAGATTTTTTCGATAAAGGCGTCACGGCCGTAATCGTGGCGATTTTTACCCTCTTCAGCGGCGATTTTGCGCTCCACCACCATCTGGGTGGCGATGCCGGCGTGGTCGGTTCCTGCCTGCCACAGGGTGTTTTTACCCTGCATACGTTGGTAGCGAATCAGGGTATCCATAATGGTTTGCTGAAAGGCATGACCCATGTGCAAGCTGCCGGTGACGTTGGGCGGCGGGATCATAATGCTGAAACTGTCTTTGCTGGTATCGCCGTTGGGCTTGAAATAGCCCTGTTTTTCCCAGTGTTCGTAGAGCGGCTGCTCAATATCGTGTGGGTTATATGTCTTTTCCATTATGCTCAAAATTCAGTGAGTTGGCGGCGTCGCCGTGGTCAATTGGAAGCCGACGCTGCGGTAGGCTTTATAGCGTTCGCGCGCCAACTGTTTCAGGGATTCTTCGTAAGGGACGAAGTCTATCACTTCATGGAAAGCGGTGGCAAAATCTGCGAACTGGGGCATTAGGCTTATCAACAGGTCGCGCGGCCCGTTGCCGCGTTTGTGCGGCCAGGCCAGTTCCACCGGAGCACCCTGGCGAGGGCCTTCACCCGCCAGATTGTGGGGGACAAAGGTGTGCGGCTCTCGCTGCCACAGTGCTTCGTCCAGCCGCAGGGCTTGTTGTTCGTCTTCGCAGGCGATAAGAACGCGCTTTCCTGCCCGCCAGGCGGCCGCAGCCAAATCGCAGGACAGCGCCTCGCAGGCGTTAAGCTCTCCGCTGGGGGTGTCATGGTCGAGCAGATAAAAGATGGCGTTTTTCATAACGTTAACCGGCCGATATCCATAGAACGTCGCTGACGGGGTTCATCCCCGCCCTGGCGGGGATGGTGTGTCGACGCTATGTTAACAGCGTTCGGCGACGGGCGGACATTATTCCGTATCGTTCAGGCCGGCGCGGTTGAGCAGAAACTGGGACAGTAACGCCACTGGGCGCCCTGTGGCGCCTTTGGCTTTGCCGGAACGCCAGGCAGTGCCCGCGACATCCAGGTGGGCCCAATTGTACTTGCGGGTGAAACGAGACAGGAAGCAGGCGGCGGTGATGGCGCCGCCAGGACGACCGCCGATGTTGGCCATATCCGCGAAGTTGGATTCCAACTGTTCCTGATATTCATCGCCCAACGGCAGGCGCCAGGCGCGATCGCCGGACTGCTCGGCGGCCCCCAGCAGCTCGTGCGCCAGTGGATTGTGGTTCGACATCAGCCCGGTGAGATGATGACCCAGCGCGATCACGCAGGCGCCGGTTAGCGTAGCGACGTCGATAACCACTTCCGGATCAAAACGCTCGACGTAGGTCAGTGCATCGCACAGCACCAGACGGCCTTCGGCGTCGGTGTTCAGCACTTCAACAGTTTGGCCGGACATGGTGGTGAGGATATCGCCGGGACGATAGGCGCGGCCATCTACCATATTTTCGCAGCCGGCCAATATGCCGATAATGTTGAGCGGCAACGCCAGCTCGGCCGCCATGCGCATCACGCCGTAGACGGACGCGGCGCCGCACATGTCGTATTTCATTTCATCCATGCTGTCGGCGGGTTTGATGGAGATACCGCCTGCATCGAACGTCAGACCTTTACCCACCAGAACGATCGGTTTGACGTCGTTACTGGGGTCGCCCTTGTATTCAATCACCGACATCAGCGATTCGTTCTGAGAACCCTGTCCGACGGCCAGATAGGCGTTCATACCCAGTTCTTTCATCTGCTGTTCGCCGATCACGCGGGTGGTGATCTGGTCATAGTTGTCTGCTAACTGGCGTGCCTGTGAGGCCAGATACGCCGCGTTGCAAATATTCGGCGGCATGTTCCCGAGATCCTTGGCGGCTTTGATGCCGGAAGCGATCGCCAGGCCATGCTGAATAGCCCGTTCGCCGGAGGTCAGTTCGCGGCGGGTCGGTACGTTGAACACCATCTTGCGTAATGGGCGGCGTGGTTCGACACGGTTGGTTTTCAACTGATCAAAGGTATAGAGCGTTTCTTTGGCGGTTTCGACGGCCTGCCGTACTTTCCAGTAGGTATTGCGGCCTTTGACGTGCAGTTCGGTCAGGAAGCAGACGGCTTCCATGGAGCCGGTATCGTTAAGCGCATTGATGGTTTTCTGGATCACCTGTTTGTATTGGCGTTCGTCCAGTTCGCGCTCTTTTCCGCAACCAATCAGCAAGATACGCTCGGAAAGAATGTTCGGTACATGATGCAGGAGCAGTGATTGCCCAACTTTGCCTTCCAGTTCGCCGCGGCGCAGCAGTGCGCTGATATAGCCATCGCTGATTTTATCGAGTTGCTCCGCGATCGGGGACAGTCGACGGGGTTCAAATACGCCGACCACAATGCAGGCGCTCCGCTGTTTCTCCGGGCTACCGCTTTTTACGCTGAACTCCATGTACTCTCCTGAATCTCTAAAGACAACGGCGGGATCTACGGTTAGAATGTGACACTCCGTAATACTTTCCCGCCGTTGCGTTAACGTAACCTGTGTTAAGCTAAACGACGTAGCGAATTTGTTGCTGATGATACTCAGCAGGTTCTGATAAACATCCCGAAACAGGGATGTTGTAATAATGCTTTAGCTACGAAGGTTGCCACAAATGAGTATAAATGGCGAGTTAGCGAAAAAACTATCGACTTTCCTGCAAAAAGACAAGTTTTCACAGGCGTAATTGAGCGTGATCATCATTCGATATCTGGTTCGGGAAACCTTCAAAAGCCAAGTGGCTATCCTGTTCATCCTACTGCTGATTTTTTTCTGTCAGAAACTGGTGAGAATTCTGGGCGCCGCAGTCGACGGCGAGATACCTACGAATCTGGTGCTATCGCTATTGGGGCTGGGCGTGCCTCAAATGGCGCAGCTCATTTTGCCGCTGAGCTTGTTTCTGGGGTTGCTGATGACCTACGGAAAACTGTATGCGGAAAGTGAAATCACCGTCATGCACGCCTGCGGACTCGGCAAAAGCGTATTACTTAAAGCATCCCTGTTGTTGGCGATATTGACGGTGCTGTTGGCTATGGTGAATGTACTGTGGCTGAGCCCCTGGTCTTCCCGGCATCAGGACGAGGTTTTGGCGGAAGCGCGGGCCAACCCCGGCGTAGCATCCATGGTGGAAGGGCAGTTTCAGCAAACGCAGGATGGTAATTCGGTATTGTTTGTCGGCAATGTGAGCGGACAGGATTTCGAGCGTATCTTCATGGCGCAATTGCATCCACGCGAGAATACGCGCCCGTCTGTGGTCGTCGCTGATCGCGGACATATCGTGGCGCGTAATGACGGTGCCCAGATAGTTACCTTGAGCAAGGGGGTGCGGTATGAGGGCACTGCGATGTTGCGGGATTTCCGCATTACTGATTTTGTGAACTATCAGGCGGTAATGGGGCACCAGGACGTGGCGATTGATCCGACCAATGTCGAACAGATGGATATGAAAACGCTATGGAGCTCGCCCGATATTGCTGCCAGAGCCGAATTCCACTGGCGCCTGACGTTGGTTTTGTCTGTGCTGATTATGGCGGTGATGGTGGTGCCGCTCAGCGTGGTCAACCCACGTCAGGGGCGCGTATTGAGCATGCTTCCCGCGATGTTGCTCTATCTGGTGTTTTTCCTGCTGCAAAGTTCGCTGCGTTCTAATGCAAGTAAAGGCAAGTTGGATCCTCTGATGTGGATGTGGTTGACGAATCTGGTCTATTTCGGGATTGCGGTCGCGCTGAATCTATGGGATGGCGTACCGATGCGGAAAGTGCGGGCTCGTCTGCGAGTGAGAGGAGCCGTCTGATGTTTCGTGTGTTGGATCGCTATATCGGTAAAACTATTTTCAATACCATCATGATGACGTTGTTCATGCTGGTATCGCTCTCCGGCATCATCAAATTCGTCGATCAACTGCGTAAAGTCGGCCAGGGCAGTTATTCGGTTCTAGGCGCGGGTCTTTATACGCTGCTCAGCGTCCCCAAAGATATTGAGATCTTCTTCCCGATGGCCGCGTTGTTGGGGGCCTTGCTTGGGCTGGGCAACCTGGCGACGCGCAGTGAACTGGTGGTGATGCAGGCCTCCGGTTTTACCCGCCTGCAAATTGCCGGTTCGGTGATGAAAACCGCCATTCCGCTGGTGCTGCTGACGATGGCGATTGGGGAGTGGCTGGCGCCGCCGGGGGAACAAATGGCGCGTAACTATCGTTCCCAGATGATGTATGGCGGCTCCATGCTGTCCACCCAGAGTGGGTTATGGGCGAAAGACGGCAACGACTTTGTCTATATCCAACGAGTGCAGGGTGAGAATGAACTCGCCGGTGTGAACATTTATCATTTTGACAATCAGAGCAAGCTGCTGTCGGTGCGTTATGCGGCGTCTGCGGTGTATGAAAACGGTGTTTGGCAGTTGTCCCAAGTGGAAGAATCCGATCTGCGCAGCAACAAGCAAATCAGCGGAAGCCAGACAATCAGCGGCGAATGGAAAACCGGGTTGACGCCGGACAAATTGGGTGTGGTGGCGCTTGATCCGGATGCGCTTTCCATCCGTGGCCTGTATGACTATATCAATTACCTGAAACAGAGTGATCAGGAGGCCAGCCGTTATCAACTGAACATGTGGAGCAAACTGTTTGCGCCACTGTCGGTGGCGGTCATGATGCTGATGGCGCTATCGTTTATCTTCGGCCCACTGCGTAGCGTGCCCGCGGGGGTACGTATTGTGATTGGCATCAGCTTCGGTTTTCTGTTCTATGTGCTCGATCAGATCTTCGGGCCGCTCAGCCTGGTATATCGCATACCGCCGATACTTGGCGCTCTGCTGCCCAGTGCGTTGTTCCTGTTCATCAGCATTATGCTGTTGCTGAAACGTCGTTAAGCCTGACGGCTGGCGGATAATGCCGTCAGCTGTTGGCCACTTCCTCATGAGATTTTCCTATTTTTGCCGTCGATGGAAGTGATAAAGATGATTTTTTCAGCACTCGATATGCCAATGAAAGGATTAAGGTTGCGCTGTATCGATGTAACGGTATAATCCACCACGTTTTCCGCAAAGTACTACTTCGTGCCGAAGTGGCGAAATCGGTAGACGCAGTTGATTCAAAATCAACCGTAGAAATACGTGCCGGTTCGAGTCCGGCCTTCGGCACCAAAATTCAAAAATCAAGCCACCTTCGGGTGGCTTTTTTTGTGTCCGCTATCGTCCACTGACTTCCATATATCATTGTTAAATAAAGATTTAATCTGATTTTATTGTCTGGGTAGATTGTGCGTTTTTTCCACAATGGTCTTTTTGCATCCGTTGACATCCAGATTATTTGGGGGTCAAGATAAGGGTCAATTCGCTTCGATTATGAGTTGACCCCCAATTATGGCCCTGACTGACGTTGTTGCTCGTACCGCTAAGCCCCGCGAGAAGGCCTACAAGCTTGCGGATGCACATGGCCTGTACCTTCTGGTGAGTCCTAACGGTTCTAAGCGCTGGTATCTCAAGTACCGTTTCGACGGTAAGGAAAGCCGGATTGCTTTCGGTGCCTACCCGCTGATCTCGCTGGCGAAGGCCAGGGTGAAACGCGACGAGGTGCGATTACTGCTGTCAGAAGGCATCCACCCAACGGAAAAGCGGGAAGAAGAGAAAGAACAGGCACAGGCTGCGCTGAACACCTTTGAAAAGGTGGCAAAGGACTGGCACCGAAACATCAGCCAAAACCGATGGTCACAAACGCACGCTGGACGGGTATGGCGTGACATGGAACGTAATATTCTGTCTGCCATCGGCCAGCGCCACATCGCCGACCTGAAAACCAAAGACCTGCTTGAACCGCTTAAAGTCGTGGAGCAAAACGGCCATCTTGACTTGGCGTCGCGGCTACGCCAGCGCGTTACCGACATCATGCGTTACGCGGTACAAAATGACCTGATCGAGCGCAACCCGGCGCAGGATCTCACCGGGGTGATAGCTGCGCCAAAGGCGACGCATCGGCCAGCCTTGAAGCTCGATAAACTGCCTGACTTTCTGACACAGATTGAACGCTACAAAGGGCGAGCGTTAACCCGACTGGCTTTAAAACTCACCCTGTGCGTTTTCATCCGTTCCAGCGAGCTACGCTTTGCCCGTTGGCCGGAAATCGACTTTAAACGCGCGATGTGGACGATACCGCCCGAACGTGAAGCCATTCCCGGAGTGAAACACTCACAGCGTGGTGCAAAGATGCGCTCTGAACATCTGGTGCCGTTATCCCGACAGGCTTTAGCACTGCTGGAAGAGATTAAGGCTATCAGCGGCGCTCACGAACTGGTCTTCCCCGGCGACCACCAACCAACCAAACCGATGAGTGAAAACACCATCAACAGTGCATTGCGAACAATGGGCTATGACACCACCACCGAAGTATGCGGACACGGCTTCCGCACCATGGCCTGTAGCGCACTGGTAGAATCCGGTCAGTGGCCACGGGATGCGGTAGAACGCCAGATGAGCCATCAGGAACGCAACGGCGTCCGTGCTGCGTATATCCACAAAGCCGAACATCTTGAGGAGCGCAAGCTGATGCTGCAATGGTGGGCGGATTATCTGGATGCCAACCGGGAAGAGCATGTTGTGCCGTATGAGTTTAGAAATATCTGATTCATTAGAGAGTTGGCGATGTTGATGCCGGGCGTATCCTGCATCGAAGGTGTATGTATTAAGTTCCGCACCAGCCCCTTTTTGTGGGGGGCTGGTGCTCATTTTTCTTATGTGGATGATTTTTCTTGAGGATCATCATACCCAAGTATTATTTCTGCCAGCTAGTCAGAAATAATAAGCCTGGATGTGTCGCACCGATGCCAACCGACAAGCCAGTGCAAAATCCGGCTTATGAACACTGCGTCAATCTTAACCCAGTGACAGCTTAAGTTGCATTCCGCAAGCAGCGGCATATCGTTGTAAGGTTGAGATACTGGCACTGGATACATTTCTCTCAAGGCGACTTACGGCGGGGTGGCTCACACCCATGCGAGCGGCGATCTCTATACTTGTCAGACTTGATTTGGACTTCATTTCGATCAGAACAGCGCGAAGCGCTTCTTCTTGAGTTTCGTCCTCATACGCTTTTTTAACTTCAGGATGAGAAAGCGCTTTCGCTTTAACATCAGAAAATCGGATACCTTTAACTGCCATCTTTCAATTCCTCCCATCGTGACTTTGCCAGCGCTATTTCAGCTTTTGGGGTCTTAGGGGTTTTCTTGAGGAATGTCCTTAAAATATAGATCTTACGTCCTTTGGCGTAAGCAAAAAACGTTCTGCTGATGTCTTTTCTACCAACCCGTAGCTCAAACAATCCATCTTCAATGATGCCCGTGTCTGGATATCTTAGCTCGGGCCCTTTAGCTTCAAGCTTTTCCAGCCCTTTAAGCGCCTTTGCCTGCATAACAGGTTCGAGGTCATGAATTTCGCTTGCAGCTTCGGGGTGAAAAATCAATTCATACTGGCCGCTTCTGCAATGTCACACCGCCTGACGCGGGCGACCAGATCTAGACCATCATCGTGGCCGCAATGATTGCAGAACCAGGTGCCACGCCCCCGCTTGTCATCAAAGCGGAAGCGATCTTTTCCACCGCAGACAGGGTAAGGGCCATGCTGGCCCCCGGCAGGAAAGTAGATATCTAATGCCGCCAGAATCGACGGCGTAAAACACGCTCACCGTGGCTCAAAAATGTGCACTCCGCACCTGGTGCCGCTTTCCCGGCAGGCGCTGGCAACCTTAAAGCAAATCCAGCAAGTTAGCGGCGACCATGTGTTTATCTTTCTTGGCGACCATGACCCGCGTAAACCCATGAGTGAGAACAGGGTGAACAAAGCGCTGCGAGTGATGGGGTATGACACCAAGGTTTTTCTTCACTACCTGCTATTAAAAATCAGCTTCAGTCCCAATAGACCCATAACGCATCCGGCGGTGCTATCGACGATTTTTCTGTATTTCAGATAGGCGTTACGTGGTGATTCGGCGGAAAGAACAAAGGCGACGATAACATACCATCCGGCATCAATCAGGAATGCCACCAGTGGGATAACGGCATAAAAATACAAGGGAATCTGCTGGGGTAATAACGCGGAAAATACTCCGGCGAAGACAACTGCCGTTTTCGGGTTGCTTAATTGGGTGAATAGTCCAAACAGAAATGCACGCCGCAATGATAGGTTCGTTGTTTCCGTCTCGGGGCCTTGAGCCAACGGTGTGTTGGCGGAACGCCAGATCTTGACGGCCAGATAAACCAAATAGACTCCGCCGAAGACTTTCAACAGCCAGAATATCATCGGGACTGCCAAGAACACCGCATGCACGCCCAACAAGGCGATGACGGAAAATATCAACGCGCCTGAACCCATCCCCAATGCGGTGGCAACACCGTGATGTCGCGACAGCGCTATCGAATTCCTGGCCACAAACAGAAAGCTGGGGCCGGGGCTGATGGCACCGACGGCGAGCGCGGCGGCGATAGCGAAGATAGACATGTAGGTTGGCATTATTGACCTCTCTGGAATGGGAGCATTACACCTTTTGAGGTTAAGTCTGGCCGGGGGTGTGTGCAATAACAAGCTGAAAATAAAAGGAAGATCTTAGAATGAAGCGCTGCCCAAGGGGGACGAGAGCGACGGGAGACCGTGCGCCAGGTTGATGATTTGTGCGGTGGCTTGCTGCCGTCAAAAATAGTGTGATGTTTGGCTAATAACACAAGTCTGAAGGTCTAATTAATTGAATAATTACTATTTATTTTCGTTTTGCTTGCGAATTGACCGGCTTTTGACGCGATAGCAAAGATAAGAATGTGATATGGATCGCATCTTTTGTAAAAACGAATATAGTAACCATGGTGATAATTGACTTGTCAGTTACAAGGAACGAATTGGTAACAGTAATTTAAAGATAAGGTAACGATTATGAACATGAATATTAAAACCACCCTAGCTGCCATCGCACTGAGTGCTCTGTCCTTCGCCTCTTTCGCTGCAACTGAAGTTCAGGCACCGCAAGGTCAGGAAATCGGCAGCGTGTCCGCCAACGCTTCTACGTTGGATGGCCTGTCGGCTCGACTGGCGGCAAAAGCTGAACAAGCTGGCGCCAAGTCGTTCCAGATTGTTTCCGTCAGTGGTGACGACACCCTTCACGGCAATGCCGTACTGTACAAATAATTAACCGCGGCGTGGCGGGAGACCGCGACGCCACTTGCAGTTTGCGGTGCACGTCATATTCGTTGTACCGCCAGAATCCCTCCTTGTGTGTCCATTTTCTTTGTGTTGGCCGGGCGTTAGCCCGGTTTTTTTTATGCTGAGTTCCCCAAATGAGTGGTACCCATAACACCTGATGGGATAGGCGCTTCTTTCTGCTATCTATTTCCGGTTTAAAACTCGCTGAATATTCTTGTCGTTTTCTTTATATCCCTCTGAAGGAATATCCATAACCGATCCATAGAATGGTATGTCTTGCCGATGCATCTTGCTTGTCTTGATCGTATTGGCGGTCGCTGCCCCGAAGGACGGCTGGCAGACGAGTCGCTGTTTGCATAGAACGTGTTGTGGAGGGGAGTGATGACAAAGTTAACCCGACTTGCGGTGATGGCCGCGGGGGCTCTGCTGGCGGTGGGGTTTAGTTCGGTGGTGCTGGCCAGGCCGTACGGCCCTGGGCCCGGCCCCGGCCCGTGGCATGATTGGCGCTGGGGGCCGGTGTGGTATCCGGGCCCGGTGGTAGTGGTAACGCCCGATCCCGGCCCGCCGGTGGTTTATACCCAACCTGCGCCGGCGCAGGTATGGGTGGAGAAAACGCCGACGTATCGTTACTACTGCCCTGATCCGGCCGGGTACTACCCCAAAATCGGCCGTTGTCCCAAAGGTTGGATGAAAGTGGTGGCGGATAAGCCGTAACAGGAAGGACGTGGGAATGAAACGAAATTATGCGCTAGGCGTTATCGTTATGCTGCTTACCGGCGTCGGGCTATCAGGGTGCGTCTCGACGCCCACCGCGCCATCGGTGATGTCGTTACCCGGCAGTGGTAAAAGTTATGAGCAGTTCCGCGCCGACGATGCCGTGTGTAAAAACACCGCGTATCGAGCGGTGAATGGCGAAGCCAGTACGGCCAACAATCAGAGTGTCACGACAGCCGTCGCCGGTGCGGCTATCGGTACTGCGACGGGGGCGCTGCTGGGAGCAGCCGGCGGTGGCCCGCGGGGGACGTCCAACGGCGCAGCCGTAGGTGCGGCGAGCGGCCTGCTGGTCGGGTCGGCCATCGCCAGCGGCAATGGCGCTCGTACGCAGGGGGCATTGCAGGATCAGTTTGATGTGGTTTATATGCAGTGCATGTATGCGAAGGGCGAAAAAATCCCGCAGGCGTACTCTTGGGCGCAGCAGGCTGATGCTTCGGAAGTACCGCCGGATTACTCTCCTGGCGCATCGGCGGTGCCGCCGGATTATCACCCCTGAGGGGCGCCGTGCCACCTGTCTTTTTTCACTACCGGCGCAGGCCGGGCTCCGTATAACGGCGGCGCTCGGTCTGAAAGGATGTTGGCGCCGGCGAGTGGAAATCCGGCAGGAAGCGGCTGACATCCACCTCTTTAAACGCCGAACGCTCAACGTGGGTTTTGAGATGAAACGGTACGGTGCAGTCGAACAGGGTTTTGCACGATATGCCCAGCGGCAGAATGCTCGGGCGGCACTCCGGCGACTGGGTAGGATCCCACGGGTGGCAGCGTACACCGGGAATAAATACCGTATCGACGTCGCCCTGATCGCGGGTCGGCGTGGCCCACATCACGTCGTCGCTGTCAAAAATATCCACGTCTTTGTCCACCAGCATCACATGTTTTAGCTCAGGGAATGCCGAGAACGCCGGCCATGCCCTACCCGCTGGAGCTGATGGCGCCGCAAGGCTGCCCGTTTCCTCATTCTTCAGTCCAACCGCATCTAGCGGGTATATTTAAAACATGATTTTGAACATAATGATTCGTCTGCTTTTATTCACTCATGGCTTATAGGTTGTATGGTGAAATCTCCTGTTTCCAACTCGTCATCCCCGCACATTGCTGACGGTTTACCCATGCCAGCCCGTATCGGGGCGGTGTTGACGATAGCATTCGGTATCGCCATGGCGGTACTGGACGGCGCGATTGTCAATGTGGCGCTGCCAACCATCGCGGCAGATTTCCACATCACGCCAGCATCGTCTATCTGGATCGTCAATGCCTATCAACTGGCCATCACCATGACGTTGCTTTCCCTCTCGTCACTGGGAGATATCCTCGGTTATCGCCGCGTTTATCTGGTGGGCCTGGTGCTATTCACGCTGATGTCGGTGGTGTGCGCGCTGTCCGATTCGCTACTGACGCTCACTATCGCGCGCATCCTGCAAGGGTTGGCGGCGGCGGCGTTGATGAGCGTTAATACCGCGCTCATCCGGCAGATCTATCCCAAAACCCTGCTAGGGCGCGGCATGAGCCTCAACTCGCTGGTGGTGGCGGTATCGATCGCCGCCGGGCCGACTATCGCGGCGGCGATCCTGAGCATGGCCAGTTGGCAGTGGCTGTTCGCCGTCAATCTGCCATTCGGGGTGATAGCGCTGTTGCTGGGGCTGCGTTATCTGCCGCCGAGCAGGGGGGAGAAAGGGCACCGTTTCGATAAGGCGAGCGCGGTGCTGAACGCCTTAACCTTTGGGCTGTTTTTTACGGCGTTAGGCGGCGTTGCCCATCATCAGGCGCTGTGGTTAACGCTGATTGAACTGGCGGCGACGTTATTGGTGGGAACCTATTTTGTCCGCCGCCAGCTTTCCCAGGCTTACCCGCTGTTGCCGGTCGATTTGCTGCGCATCCCGGTGTTTGCCTTGTCGATGGGCACCTCGGTCAGTTCGTTCTGCGCCCAAATGCTGGCGATGGTATCGATGCCGTTCTATTTCCAGAGCACGCTCGGTCTGAATGAAATCGAAACCGGCCTGCTGCTGACGCCCTGGCCGCTGGCGACCATGGTGGCGGCGCCGATCGCCGGCCGTCTGTTGGAACGCATCAACGCCGGTATTTTGTGCACCGTGGGGCTGGCGATTTTCTCGGTTGGGCTCTATTCGCTGGCCTGGCTACCGGTATCAGCGGGGTATCTGGATATCAGCCTGCGTATGATGATCTGCGGCGCCGGGTTCGGCCTGTTCCAGACACCCAACAATCACACCATCGTCAGCGCGGCCCCCCGTCATCGTAGCGGCGGCGCCAGCGGCATGCTGGGTACCGCCCGGCTGGTGGGGCAGACCACGGGTGCGGCGTTGGTGGCGTTGATGTTCAATTTCTTCGGGAGTTACGGCACCCACGCCGCATTGCTGGCGGCGGGCAGTTTTGCCGCCGTGGCGGCGCTGATCAGCGGGCCGCGTATTTCCCGGTTGAAAGCGAAGTGAGCATAAGACAGCGACGGCCGGTTCGGCGCGCAATCGCCACGTTTCCTCGCATAAAGACGACGTTATGCCGATGAAACCTGATGGTTTCACGTCACAATCCTCATTGCCGATAGGGCGATGAGGAGACTGAAAAATGATTGGTAATGAGCAGATAAGATGGGATCCAAACAATGCGACCAACAAGGGAAAGGTCATCAATCGGGCGATGACGAATGGCCAGTACAAGGTCATTAATTTTCCGGATAACGGGCGGCGGGTTGTATTCCAGTGTTTTCATTGTAAAAGCTGGATCACTGAAGAAGCCGTTGAAGCGGATCACTACCCAAATCCTTCCGATCCCACTCTTCCCAATAACAATGACATCGGCCGGCTGGTGCTGGCCTGCCGGCCCTGCAATGCGGCGAATATCCAGAATACCCAGCAGATGAAGACCAGAGGTCAACTCAAGCTGGCGGGAGATGACCGCAAATATACCGAGGTTCAGGTAGCAGGCAAGCGGGTAGGGTAATTCTCATTGGTCAGCGTCAACGGTGTAAACCTGTTGGCGTAAAAATGCAGAGGCGAGGCTCCCGAAGGGACGCCTCGCCTCTCGTTATCGGCTCGGTGTCACGAGGTTATCCCTGTCACGACGCCACCATCACCGTCACCCCCAGCGCTTCGAAT
The DNA here is from genome assembly GCF_014855505.1 of Musicola keenii. NCBI lineage: Bacteria > Pseudomonadati > Pseudomonadota > Gammaproteobacteria > Enterobacterales > Pectobacteriaceae > Musicola > Musicola keenii. The sequence goes on from NZ_JAAWVW010000018.1 coordinate 28,131, forward strand.
GCGGCTATCGCCTCCTGGCTGATGCCTGCATCGGTGATCAGGTAGTGGATGTTGGCCCAATCGCACGGCAGGGCGAACATGGAAACCTTATCGATTTTGCTGGAGTCCGCCACCACATAGACGGTTTTGGCCGAACGGATCATGGCGCTTTTCACCTTGATATCCGTCTCGCTGGGGAAACTCAACCCCAGACGCGGCGAGATGGCGGCGGTGGCGAGAAACAGCTTTTCGGCCAGCACATTTTCGAAGAAGCTAGCGGCCTTGTCGCCAGAGGTCGAGAGGGTGGGAAACTTGAAAGTACCACCGGTCAGCAGGATGTTGATCCCCGGTTCGCCGCCCAGTTTGAGCGCGATGTTCACCGCAGTGGTAATGACCGATAACCGGTGGATGTGCGCCATGTGTTCGACGATGGCGGTGGTGGTGGTGCCGGAATCGAAAATCACCGTGTCGCCGTTTTCGATCTGTGCGGCGGCCAGCCGGCCGATGGCGTCTTTTTCCTCTAGGTGAATCTGCCGTTCCAGCAGCAACGCGCCGGTGTTCTGTTTGCCGGTCACTAGCGTAGCGCCGCCGTAATAGCGTTGCACATGTCCCGCCTTCTGCAATTCACGCAGATCGGTGCGGATGGTGGCTTCCGTCAGGCCAAAGGTTTCGGTCAGCGTTTTTACGGTAACGGTGCCGTCTTCGCGCACCATCTCCAGAATTTTTTCCCTGCGTTGCTGCATATCCGCCAGCTGTTCACTTTTGCTTTTCAATCGAAACTCTCCTGTACCCAAACCGGTGACGATGCTCCGCCGTCAACCCGCTAATTGCCATGAAGTTTAACCTTCGTCTGTCCGGAATGCGAGGTGACGACGGCGAAAAAACAGGGACGTTTTCGCCGTTCCCCTGAGGCGTTCGCTCCGAACTCCCGCCGTGTATGCCCATCGTGCGCGCCTTGGCGCTGAATCATCGCCGTCTATAGGCGCTTCAATTTTTATCTGCTTTTGTTTGATATTTGATCTTGTCCACAGAATAGGCTAAATAGAGGGTGTATGTTTTCGATCGAAAATGAAATGTGATCGATCGATAGCGATGTGTCATGACGATCAGGAGGTAAGGGTGGACGTACAGGCAATCAGACAGACAGCGCGACAGGCCCGGCGCTATGTGTTGCAGATGAATCACCGGGCAGGCAAAGGGCATACCGGGGCTGATCTTTCCGAAGTGGATATTCTCTGCACGCTGTTCATGGCGGTGATGGATCGCACTCAGGCGCGGCCGGATCAAGATCGCTTCATCCTGTCGAAGGGGCACGGTGCCGGCGGGCTTTACTGCAGCGCTGCCGCCATGGGGCTTATCGATCCGGAAATTCTGAGTCAATACATGGGGGATGACACCCTGCTGGCCGGCCATCCCATTCATCAAAAATTGCCGGATCTGGTGGAAATCAACTCCGGCGCATTGGGGCACGGGCTGCCGATCGGCGTCGGGCTGGCGCTGGGCAACAAACTGGCTGGACGTGCGCATCGCCGTGTCTTCGTACTGATGGGCGACGGCGAACTGGCGGAAGGCTCCAACTGGGAAGCGGCGATGGCCGCCAGCAAATTCCGGCTGGATAACCTGGTTGCCATTGTCGATCGAAACCGTCTGCAACTGGCGGGCAAAACCGAAGACATCATGCCGCTGGAACCGCTGGCGGATAAATGGCGCGCCTTTGGCTTCGAGGTCGTCGAATGCGACGGCCACGATCCCGCCGCCATTATTCATGCCGTGAATGCTCCAACGGTGGGTAAACCGCGGGTGCTTCTCGCCAATACCGAAAAAGGGCACGGTATCTCATTCATGGCGAACGTACCGGCCTGGCACCATTCGGTGCCGAATGATGAACAGCTGGCGCAGGGGCTGGCGGAGCTGGAGGAGTGATGATGCAAGACTTACGTGATGCCGTAATCGCCACGCTGCTCGAAGAGCAAAACGCAGGCGCTAATCTGTGCGTCGTGGTGGCGGATTCCACCTCCACGTCGAAAATCGCACCGTTCGAGAAAGCCTTCCCCGAACGGGTGGTGAACGTCGGGATCGCCGAACAGAACATGGTAGGCATGGCGACAGGTTTGTCGCTGAGCGGGCCAACGGTGTTTACCGCCAATGCCGCGCCGTTTCTGCTGGCGCGCTCCAACGAACAAGTGAAGAACGACGTCTGTTACACCGACGCCAACGTCAAAATGCTGGGGCTCAATGCGGGGTTCGCCTACGGCCCGCTGGGCGCGACCCACCACTGCATGAACGATATCGCCATCGCCCGTTCGTTCGGCAATCTGCACATCTTCGCGCCGGCGGATGCGGTGCAGGCCAGCGCGATAGCGCGTTACGCCATTCATCATCGCGGGCCGGTGTATATCCGTATGGACAGCGACAAAGTGCCGGTTTTGCACGATGCCGACTGGTCGTTGACGCCGGGCAAGCCGGAGGTGGTGCAACAGGGGAACGAGGTGGTGGTGTTCTGTCTCGGCACGATTGTTCATGAGGCGCTGGCCGCTGCGACGGATGCCACCATTGTATCCCTGCCGTCGTTATGGCCGTTGGATGAAATGTCACTGTTGAAAATTATTAGCGAGCATCAGTATGTGATCTCGATGGAAGAACACGTACTCAGTGGTGGCCTCGGCAGCATCATTGGTGAATTGTTGCATAAACACCATTTGAGGCAGCGTTTCACCCCGCTGGGCGTCCCTCCCTACGAATTTACCCACAGCAGCAGTCGCGGCGCGTTGCGGCGTCAGTTCCATATCGATGCGGTCGGACTGCGCTTTACCCTGGAACAGCTTGCGTTACGCACCATTGCCTGAGGAGAAACAACCTGATGAGTAATGACAACGAGTATGACGTGAATTTGCGTTATGGCGTAGATACCGGGCTCAGCCTGACCGACAAGGTGGCGGTTGTCACCGGTGGTTTAGGCGGCATCGCCATGGCGAGCAATCAAATGCTGCTGGAGAAAGGCGCGCGCCTGGCGCTGCTTTATCCCGGTTTTGAGCGGGAAAAGGCGGCGCAGGTCGCCGAGCAGTTTGACCCGGCGCGGGTGTTGTTCGTGGAGTGCGATGTGACCGCACCCGACGACGTGGAAAAAGCGTTCGCCACGGTCGAGGCGCATTACGGCCAGCTAGACATCCTGATTAACTGCGCCGGCTACGTGATGTTGCAGCCGGTACTGGAAACCGAATTCGCCGAATGGCAGAAGCAGATTGCGGTCAACCTGAACGGCCCGTTCCTGTGCTCACAGGCGGCGGCGCGCCGAATGGTCAAGGCCGGACGCGGCGGCAAGATCATCAACATCGCCTCGCAGGCGGCGTCCATCGCCATCGATAACCACGTTGCCTACACCTCGGCGAAAGCAGGGTTACTGGGCATGACCAAAGTGATGGCAAAGGAGCTGGCACCGCACGGTATCAACGTCAACACCCTGTCGCCTACTGTGGTGCTCACGCCGATGGGTGAAAAAGCCTGGCGCGGTGAGAAGGGCGAAGCCATGAAGAAATTGATCCCGCTGGGCCGCTTTGCCTACACCGACGAAATCGCCGCCGCGGTGCTGTTCTTCGCCAGCAACGGCAGCGACATGATTACCGGAGCGGATTTAATGATCGACGGCGGGTTCACCATCTGGTGATGGTCGAAAATCGTTAAAAAATGTTTTTAAACAATTGATTACGCTGTTTCGCTGTACCCCGACAATAACGAAAGATAGAGAGAATATCATCATGAAATTGCGTTCAATGCTGTTAACTGCTGCCATCACCAGTGCCTTATCGCTGACCGCCCACGCGGCGGAAAAAGGCACCATCATGATTCTGGTCAATTCACTGGATAACCCGTACTACGCCTCGGAAGCCAAAGGCGCAGACAAGAAAGCGCAGGAGCTGGGTTATAAAACCACGGTGCTTTCCCACGGTGAGGACGTGAAGAAACAGAGCGAGCTTATCGATGCGGCTATCGGTAAGAAAGTTCAGGGCATCGTATTGGATAATGCCGACTCCACCGCCAGCGTCGCGGCGATCAAAAAAGCGAAGGCGGCGGGGATCCCGGTGGTGTTGATCAACCGTGAAATTCCGGTGGATGACGTCGCGCTGGTACAGATTACCCACAACAACTTCCAGGCGGGTTCCGATGTCGCCAACGTGTTCGTCGAGAAAATGGGCGAAAAAGGCAAGTATGCCGAATTGACCTGTAGCCTGGCGGACAACAACTGCGTGACCCGTTCCAAATCCTTCCATCAGGTGTTGGATCAGTACCCCGGCATGGCGAGCATCGCCCGTCAGGACGCCAAAGGTACGCTGATCGACGGTAAACGCATCATGGACAGCATTCTGCAGGCGCACCCGGATGTGAAAGGGGTGATCTGCGGTAACGGCCCGGTGGCGCTGGGCGCCATCGCCGCGCTGAAAGCCGCCGGCCGTAACGATGTGGTGGTGGTCGGCATCGACGGCAGCAACGACGAGCGCGACGCGGTGAAAGAGGGCTCGCTGAAAGCCACCGTCATGCTGCAGGCCCAGGCCATCGCCGCCCAAGGCGTGACCGATCTCGACAACTTCATCCAGAAAGGCGTGAAACCCGCCAAACAGCGCGTCATGTTCCGCGGCATCCTGATCCAACAGGATAACGCGAGCAAGGTGCAAGACTTCAACTTCAAATCCTGAGTCCATGCTGTCGCGCCCCTACGGGGGCGCAGAGGAGAAGAGTATGTCCAGACAAGTCTGGCTGGCGCTGGCCGTGCTTGGGTTGGGCGGATGCCGCATCGTCTCGCAGCAGGAGTTGGCCGACCTGCGTCATCCCCCCAATCCTCATATGGCGAATATCGGGCAAACCTGGCAACAAAAACTGGTGCCGCAACTGGTAAAAGAAGCACGCCCGCTTGCCGCGCTGATGAAAGATCTACGCAGCAGCAACGATATGGACGCCGCCTGCAAACAGCTCGGTTATCGTGCGCAGGATGAGAACGCCTGTGTGTTTACCGTGCGCGTCACCGGTACGGTAGAGCAAATCGATACCGCATCGCGCAATGGCAAGATGCTGATCAAAGACGCCGACGGCGAGAGCGTCTCGGTACAACTGGGGCCGACGCTGCGCGGTACCGAATTGCGCGATAGCTATAAAGGCACGAGTTATCAGGACTTCAACGATCAGGTGCTGTTCGGCGATTACGGCCGCGCCATCAACCAGCAGGCGCTGGCGATGATCCAGGCGGCGCACCCGAAGGTCGGCGATCGGCTTGACGTGGTGGGCGTGTTCAGCGCCTGGGATATTCCGCAGTCGGCGCCGGATATCACGCCGGCGCAGATCACACGCACGGATAAGGGGGGATGATGGCAGACATGACAACGCCCCTGTCGCCGCAGGCCGCGCCGGACGTGATTATCGAAACGCGCGACCTGTCGCGCGTCTACCCAGGTGTGACTGCGCTCGATCGGGTCAACTACCGGGTGTACCGCAACCAGGTCAACGTGCTGATCGGCGAAAACGGCGCGGGCAAATCCACCATGATGAAAATGCTGGCGGGGGTGGAGACGCCGTCGTCCGGGCAGATTCTGCTGGACGGCGAACCGGTGACGTTGGGCTCGACCCATCAGGCGGAGCGGCAGGGCATCAGCATTATTTTTCAGGAACTCAACCTGTTCCCCAACATGAACGTGATGGACAACATCTTCATCGCCAACGAATTTTTCCAGCGTGGGGTGATCAACGAAAAGTACCAATACGCACTGGCCAAGACGTTGCTGGAACGGCTGGAACTGGACGTCGATCCTTATACGCCGCTGGGCGAACTGGGCATCGGCCATCAGCAGTTGGTGGAGATCGCGCGTGCGCTGTCCAAGGACACGCGCGTGCTGATCATGGATGAGCCGACCTCGGCGTTAAGCCAGTCGGAAGTCAAGGTGCTGTTCAGCGTGATCGAACAACTCAAACGCCGAGGCGTCACCATCATCTATATCTCCCACCGGCTGGAAGAACTGATGGAAATCGGCGATCACATCACCATTTTCCGGGATGGTCGTTTTATCGCCGAACGTGAGGTGCGAGACGCCAGCGTGCCCTGGATCATTGAACAGATGGTCGGCGACAAGAAGAAACACTTCGATTATCAGCCTGCGCCGCAGGGCGAGACCGTGCTGGAGGTTCAGGGGCTGACGGCCTTGCACCAGAGCGGCGGCTACCGCCTTAACGACGCGTCATTCACGCTGCGCAGAGGCGAAGTGGTGGGCATTTACGGCCTGCTGGGGGCCGGGCGCACTGAATTGTTCAAAGGCTTGATCGGCCTGATGCCGTGCCAACAGGGCAGCATTCGTCTCAACGACGACAGTGTTGAACGCCTTGGTTTTCAGCAACGGTTGAAAAAGGGCATCGCGCTGGTGCCGGAGGACAGGCAGGGCGAAGGCGTGGTGCAACTGATGTCCATCAAATCCAATATGACGCTGTCGTCGTTCAGCCTGCGCGGCTTTCGACGCGCCTGGTCGTGGCTGAAACCGCAGGAAGAAAACCGGCAGGTAGATGAGATGGTGCAGCAGTTGTCGATCAAGGTCAGCGACGTTGAACTGCCGATCACCTCGCTGTCCGGCGGCAATCAACAAAAGGTGGTGCTCGGCAAGGCGCTGATGACCCGCCCGCAGGTGGTGCTGCTGGATGAACCGACCCGCGGTATCGATGTGGGCGCCAAAACCGACGTTTATCACCTGATCGGCAACATGGCCCGGCAGGGGCTATCAGTGATGTTTTCCTCTTCCGAACTGGATGAGGTGATGGCGCTGGCCGACCGCATTCTGGTGATGGCGGACGGGCGCATTACGGCGGATTTGCCGCGCGAACAGGTGACGCGGGAAGCGCTGATCAGCGCATCCACCCCGCACGCATAAACAGGCCGGAGTTGATCATGAATCAAAAATATATGTTTTACATGTACCTGCTGAAGGCCAGAACTTTTATCGCGTTGCTGATCGTGGTGGCCTTTTTCAGCCTGATGGTGCCGAACTTTCTTACCACCTCCAACTTGCTGATCATGACCCAGCATGTGGCGATCACCGGGTTGTTGGCGATCGGCATGACGTTGGTGATCCTGACCAGCGGTATTGATCTGTCCGTCGGCGCAGTGGCCGGTATCTGCGGCATGGTGGCCGGCGCGCTATTAACCAACGGCATCCCGTTGTGGGGCGGCAATGTGCTGTTTCTCAATGTGCCGGAGGTGATCCTGGTCGTTGCGTTGTTCGGCGTGCTGATCGGGTTGGTCAACGGCGTGGTGATCACCCGGCTCGGCGTGGCGCCGTTTATCTGCACGCTGGGCATGATGTATGTCGCCCGCGGCGCGGCGCTGCTGTTTAACGACGGCAGCACCTACGCCAACCTCAACGGCATGCCCGAACTGGGCAATACCGGGTTTGCCATTCTCGGTTCCGGCACGCTGCTCGGCATCTATCTGCCGATCTGGCTGATGGCGCTGTTTCTGCTGATCGGCCTGTATCTGACGCGCAAAACCCCGCTGGGCCGCTACATCTATGCCACCGGCGGTAACGAATCCGCCGCGCGCCTCGCCGGGGTGCCGATCGTCAACGTGAAGATTTTCGTCTACGCCTTTTCCGGCCTGTGCGCCGCGCTGGTGGGGTTGGTGGTGGCGTCGCAACTGCAAACCGCCCATCCGATGACCGGCAACATGTTCGAGATGGACGCCATCGGCGCCACCGTGTTGGGCGGCACCGCGCTGGCGGGCGGGCGCGGGCGGGTGTCCGGCTCCATCATCGGCGCGTTCGTGATTGTTTTTTTGGCCGACGGCATGGTGATGATGGGGGTCAGCGATTTCTGGCAGATGGTGATCAAGGGCGTGGTGATCGTCACTGCGGTAGTGATCGATCAGTTCCAACAGCGCTTGCAGAACAAGGTGGTGATGATGCGTCGTCACGAAAAAAAGCAGGCGGTTAACCCGCTGTCGGAGGTGAGCCATGTCTAGAGACATTATCGTCGCGTTGGATGAAGGCACCAGCAACGTCAAGGCGGTCGCTATTGATGCCGACGGCCGGGTCGTCGCCAATGCCTCGCGTGCGCTCACCTTGATGACGCCGCAGGCCGGTTGGGTAGAACAGGACGGCGCAGCGCTACTGGCCGGGTCGTTTGCGGTGGTACGCGAGGTGATGGAACAGGTAGGCGCTGAGCGGGTGGCGGCGCTGGCCGTCAGCAACCAGCGGGAAACCGCCATCGGCTGGCGGCGTGATACCGGCCAGCCGATTTCCCCCGCGTTGACCTGGCAGTGTTCCCGTTCCGCGCCGTTTTGCGAACAACTGCGGCGCGAACATCGGGAAGCGGCGATCCGCGCGATTACCGGGTTGCCGGTGGCGCCGCTGTTCTCCGGCTCCAAGATGCGCTGGCTGCTGGATAACACGCCGGATGGCCACGCCCGAGCGGCGCGTGGTGAGATTTGCCTGGGCACCATCGACGCCTGGCTGTTGTGGCATCTGACCGGCGGACGCCAGTTCCGCTGTGATTTGTCCAACGCCGCTCGCACCCAATTGCTTAATCTGCATCGTTTGCAGTGGGACGATGACATGCTGGCGCTGTTCGGCGTGCCGCGTGCGGCGTTGCCGGAGCTGATGCCCTCGGCCGGCGAATTCGGCGTCACCCAGGGCGTGCCCGGCGTACCGGACGGTATTCCGATTCTGGCGATGGTGGGGGATTCCCACGCCGCGTTGTACGGCCACGGGCTGGGGCGTCCGGGCGGGGTGAAAGCCACCTACGGCACCGGTTCGTCAGTGATGGCGCCGCTGGGCGTGCCGGATACACGTATTACCCAACTGGCCACCACCGTGGCCTGGCACGACGGCGAACGGCCGGTGTATGCGCTGGAAGGCAATATTCCCCATACCGGCGACGGCGTGGCCTGGATGTTACAAGCCACCGGGCTGAACCGGCTGCCGGCGGCGGAGCTGGCCGCGCAGTTGCAGACGTTGCCCGCCAGCGTGGACTCCACCGACGGGGTGTATTTCGTCCCGGCGCTGACCGGCACCGGCGCGCCTTGGTGGAACGATCGCGCCCGCGGCGTGATGTGCGGACTAAGCCGTGGCAGCGGGCAGCCGCATCTGGTGCGGGCGGCGTTGGAAGCGATCGCTTATCAGATTGCCGATGTGGTCGACGCCATGCGTCAGCACCCGGATTTTCATCTGGCGCAGTTGATGGTGGACGGCGGGCCGACGCGCAATGCCTGGTTGATGCAGTTTCAGGCCGACCTGCTGGGCTGCCCGGTGGCGCGCAGCGCGACCGCCGAACTGTCGGCGTTGGGCGCCGGGCTGCTGGCGCGGCGCATGCTGGGGCGGCTGAGTGACGCACAACTGGAACCACTGCTGCCGGCGCACGAGTGCTGGTACCCGGACGAGGCGCGGCATCGGCGGTATCAGGAAAGCTGGCAGGGCTGGAAGGCGGCGGTACAACGCACGTTGTGGCAGGACGCGCCGGTACTGGCTTGAGCTATCCAAACAATGATGTATGGTCATGAAGAGGAGAATCAGAGTGCAACGGAATTTTCAGGGTAAGACGGTGGTGATTACCGGCGCCTGCCGGGGGATTGGTGCCGGCATCGCGGAACGTTTCGCACGTGACGGCGCTAGCCTGGTGATGGTCTCCAACTCGGAGCGGGTGTTTTCCACCGCCGACGGCATACGAGAGCAGTATGGCGCGGCGGTGCTGCCGTTGGTGGCGGATGTCACCGATGAAGAGCAGGTGCAGCACCTGTATCAGCAGGCGATGGCGCATTTCGGGCGGATTGATGTGTCGGTACAAAACGCCGGGATCATCACCATCGATTACTTTGACCGGATGCCAAAGGCCGATTTCGAGCGGGTATTGGCGGTAAATACCACCGGCGTGTGGTTATGCTGCCGAGAAGCGGCGAAATACATGGTGAAACAGCAGTCCGGCTGCCTGATCAATACCTCATCCGGTCAGGGCCGCCAGGGCTTTATCTATACGCCGCACTACGCCGCCAGCAAGATGGGCGTCATCGGCATTACCCAGAGCCTGGCGCAGGAACTGGCGCCCTGGAACATCACGGTTAACGCCTTCTGCCCCGGCATTATCGACAGTGAAATGTGGGACTACAACGACCGGGTATGGGGAGAGATCCTCAGCACCGAGGAAAAACGCTACGGCAAGGGCGAGCTGATGGCGGAGTGGGTACAAGGCATCCCGCTCAAACGCGCCGGCAAACCGCAAGATGTCGCCGGGCTGGTGGCGTTTCTGGCATCAAGCGACGCGCGCTACATCACCGGCCAGACGATCAATGTGGACGGCGGGCTGATTATGTCGTGAGGGGCGACGACACGGGCGGATTACCGCTGAATGCCGCGAGCATCAACGCCTGCACCGGAGAGATATCTGGCGCGGGCGTTTTTATTCCGATGAGGATGCCCGTCAGGTGATGGGGATTGGCAAGCGCACCCACATCGCATTCAGCTTGTTTACAGATGGGCGCGGCGGCGGGAAGCCGAGTCGATGTGCGGCGGCATTCGTGCTGGCGGCTAAGTTAGCGCTGAAAAATATGCTGCCGATGGTACGCCAGATGGGCCAGATCCGGTGCGTAGCGTTCAACGTCCGGCAGCCTCATTTGTTGGCCTTCATATTGTGCGAACAGTGTGGCGCTGGCGGGGCTGACGAGTTTTTTGATCTGGCGGGACAGCACCAATTCCAGATGATCGTTGAAGGTGATAAGCCCGGTGTCGAACGCCTTGTCGTGCAAGGCGGAAAGGCACAGGCCGTTGCGTGGATCGAGCCGGTACTCGGCGGCATCTTTCCAAGGGCGGATATGGCTGGCGATCAGCAGCGTTGGTGTCTCCAGACCGGTCAAGCAACAGCGTTCGCCATAGACGCCCAGCACCCGTTTGCGAAACAGTTGCTGACCGACGCGAGTACGAATCGGTGTTAGGCGCTCGCGACCGTAAACATCGGGCGCGGGTTCCAGCGCCTGCGATGGTGCCGTCGTTGGGGTGAGACGTCCCATCGCCTGCTGGCATTGTTGTTCAAACCGTTGAGGATCCTGCTCCATTTCCTGCCAGAGTGCCCTATCGGCCTTGGATACCTGGCTAAGGCCGGTGCGCCCGGAGTTAAGGATTATCGGATCTAGACTGGCGAGATTGACCAGCTTCATCGCCAGCGCGGAGGGTGTTCTGCCCATCAGTTCGGCATAGTGGATGATATCGGGGTTGCGGGAATGCAGCTTGCCAAAGGGCAATTGGCTGTACAGGGTGAACGCAATCAGCAGTTGGTCGCGCGTCCAAAGTGTGGTGGCCGCCATGTCGTTGCCTTGACCGGTTAGATGATGCGTTAACTATGCCAGGCGAAGTGGTGTAATGAAACACACATTCCCGGTTGGCCTGCACCTTAATGGTGCGTTTGGTCGCCATACCGTTGCGTTAAGCCAGCGAGCGTTGGGGATGCGCGGGAAAATTTTCGTCGCTCGCCGTCGGCGTTTATAACCCCAGCGCGTCCATAAATAGCTTGATGATGACGTTGATCTTGCGGCCTTTGCGGATAACGAGACTGATGGGCACCAAGATGCGCAGGTCGTCGGCGCCGATGGCGCGCAGTTGTCCCTGTTCGACGTAGCGCTGCGCATAGTGGGTGGGGAGATACCCGATAAAACAGCCGGTCAGCAGTAACATGGCGACGGCTTCCACCTGCACCGCCTGCACATGGCTGCTGTGAAAATTGAAGGGCTTGCGGGCATAATTCAGGCTGGAATAGGCGTGATTGACAATAACGGCCTGTTTTAATCGCGGTAAAGTCAGTAATTCATTTTCCATAGGGAAGAATTCATGTTCTCGTCCGCAATATAATTGAGATTCTTCGATATATAGCGGGTAATAATCAAAATCCATTTTCTCTTGATATACCGGTGCAATACCGCAGGTAAAACGGCCTTCATTTATTCCTCTTTCTAAATCATCTAATGATGTGGTCTGTAATCGAATGCTGACCTTTGGTGCAGATTGGTGCAATGTTTGCACTGCTTTGGTGATAGGGGAATTCGGGTCGGTAATTATATTGTCGATCAGCGAAATATTGATTTCCCCTAATATTTCATTACGGGTGCTGTGCAATTTATCGCGAAATTGATTGATGGCGCCAAAAAGTTCCAATGTGGCTTGGTATACACTAATGCCATGTTCTGTAAGTAAAAATCCATCTCTCCCTCGGCTGCATAACGTCATGCCGAGCCGAATTTCCAGATCGGAAATCTGTTTGCTGATAGCGGCGAGCCCAATATTCAATTCAACGCTGGCCGAGGTGAATCCGCCGGCTTCAACCACGCATTTAAATACCCGCAGTAATTTCAAATCAACGTTGTTTATTGAAAGTTGCGTAGCGTCATTTTTGGCTGGTGATGGGTTTCCCAAACTGGAAAGTCTACTTTCCATAATGAATATTTACCTCCGCCTATTTTTATTATGAATATAACCACCGTCAGGCGGGTGCATGTTTCTCAATTCATCGACAAATCTGCCAGATTTATTTTTTTTGTCCAACAGGAAATACCCTTTTTTTATCAATGCATATGACGAATATGTCTGTATGAGGCTTGTTATGGCGAAGAGTTCCGATCTGCTGTGGGGCGCGCGTTTCAAAAATCCGCCCGCCGAATCCCTGACCACCCTGTCGCGTAGCCCGGACTATTATTTCTCGCTGGCGCCGTACGACCTGGCGGGCTGTCGCGCCCATGCGCATGAATTGCAGCGGGCCGGATTGCTGACGGAAGCGGAAACCCGCCAGATCATCGATGCACTGGCCACGCTGGATGACGACTTCCGCGCCGGCAAAACGCAGCCGGTATGGGGCGATGAAGACGTGCATACCTTTATCGAGCGCGAGCTGACCGAGCGGCTGGGTGCCGTCGGCGGCAAGCTGCGCGCCGGTCGTTCCCGCAACGATCAAACCGCTAACGATTTACGCCTCTATCTGCGTGACAGCGTGCGCCAGATTACCCGCCGGCTGTTGGCCTTGCAGGCGGCGCTGGTGAAACAGTCCGAACAGCATGTGGAGACGTTGGCGCCCGGTTTTACCCACTTGCAGCAGGCGCAGCCGATCGTCTTCGGCCATCAGTTGATGGCGCACGCCCAGTCGTTTTCGCGCGATATTCAGCGCCTGCAAGATTGGGATAAACGCTGCGCGCTGTCGCCGCTCGGCGCGGCGGCGATGGCCGGTTCGGCGATTGCCAAACACCCGGAGTTGTCCGCCGCCGAGTTGGGGTATGACGGGCCTTGCGAAAACTCCATCGACGCGGTGGCCAGCCGCGACCATGTGGCCGAATTCCTGTTTGCCGCCAGCATGCTGGGGGTGAACCTGTCCCGGCTGAGCGAAGAGGTGTGCCTGTGGGCCTCCCGTCAGTTCCGCTGGGTGGAGATCGACGACAGTTACGCGACCGGCAGTTCCATCATGCCGCAGAAGAAAAACCCGGATATCGCCGAACTGACGCGCGGCCGCAGCGGGCGGCTGATCGGCAATTTGGCGGGGATGCTGGCCACCATGAAGGCGCTGCCGCTCTCCTACAACCGCGACCTGAGCGAAGACAAACGCCATGCGATGGATGCGGTGGAAACCCTGCTGGTGGTGCTGCCTGCCATGGCTGGCATGCTCGATACCCTGGTGGTGAACAAAGAACAGCTGCTGCGTCAGGCGCCGGATGGGTTCACGCTGGCGACGGAAGTGGCGGATTGGCTGGCGGTGCGCGGCGTGCCGTTCAAAGAGGCTCACGAGATTACCGGCAGACTGGTGCGTTTTTGCGAAGCGCACGCGCTGCAACTGTGGGAAGTGGGCGACGCGCAGCTGGCGGAAGTGGATGAACGTCTGACGCCGGATGTGCGCAACGCCTTGACCCTGACGGCGGCGATCGGCGCCCGTGATGGCTATGGCGGTACCGCACCGGCCCGCGTAGCGGAACAGATAATGCGTCTGAAGCAGGTCATGGCCGTACAGGCTGAATGGGCGTGCACGTATCAAGGGCCGACCTTGTCATAACGCCGTTCTCCGGCGGACGGACGATGCAGGGATGAGCGCCGGGGGGCCTCGCTCTGCACCGTCCCGTCCCACCCGGCGCTCAAACGCCCGCTATGACGCCCCGTTATGATTTTTCGGCCGTTGCGGCTTAACCAGATGGAGCTCGGAATGAGTAGTTCACCGCTTCCCGATGTGGAAAATGCGCCGGCGCGCAATAACAAATACGTCGACCTTAGCCACTATGAGTATGTGCCGCGCCGCTATTACGGCCGCATCACCGCCACCGTGGTGATTGTCGCGTTGCTGGCGGCGTTGGTGCACGCCTTCTCTCGCGGGAATATCGAGTGGTCGTATGTCGGCCAGTTTTTTACCGCCAAAGCCATCCTTGACGGGGTGGTCAATACGCTGGTGATGGCGGTGCTGGCGATGGCGCTCGGCATTCTGTTCGGTGTCATCGCCGCCATCATGCATATGTCGCCTAACCCGGTGCTGCACTATGTCTCGGTGGGCTACGCCTGGATCTTCCGCGGCACGCCGCTGATCCTGCAACTGTTGCTGTGGTTCAACCTGGCGTTGGTGTTCCCGCGCATTACGGTGCCGGGGGTGTTCAGCGTGGAAACCGTCACCGTGATGACCCCGTTTTTCGCCGCGCTGCTGGGGCTGAGCATCAACCAGGGGGCGTATACCTCCGAAGTGGTGCGCGCCGGGCTGCTGTCGGTCGACATCGGCCAGTACGAAGCGGCCAAAGCTATCGGCATGCCGCGCCTACAGGCGCTGCGGCGCATCATTCTGCCGCAGGCGATGCGGGTGATCATCCCGCCGGTGGGCAACGAGTTCATCAGCATGATCAAGACCACCAGTCTCGCCAGCATGATTCAGTATTCCGAACTGCTCTATAACACCCAGAACATTTACTACGCCAATGCGCGCGTGATGGAACTGCTGTTTGTGGCGGGCATCTGGTACCTGATGGTGGTGACGGTGCTGTCCTTTGGTCAAAACCGGCTGGAGAAATATTTCTCCCGCGGCAACCGGCGTCGCGCCTGATTCGGGCCGGGAGAACAGAACCATGAGAACCATCGTAAAAGCGGTCAACGTCAATAAATACTTTGACGACTTTCATGCGCTGAAAGACATCAATCTCGACGTCAGCTATGGCGAGGTGATGTGCATTCTCGGCCCGTCCGGCTCGGGGAAAAGTACCTTTCTGCGCTGTATCAATCAGCTGGAAAAAATCGACAACGGCGGCATCTGGATCGACGACGAGCTGGTGGGCTACCGCGTCGCCGGTAAAAAACTGTACCCACTGAGCGACAAGCAGATTGCCCGCCAGCGGCTGCATACCGGCATGGTATTCCAGCGTTTCAATCTCTTTCCTCACAAGACCGCGTTGGAAAACGTGATCGAAGGGCCGATGCAGGTGCTGCTGCGCCCCAAACGGGAAGCCACCGAAGAGGCGATGGATCTGCTCAACCGGGTGGGGTTGGCCCACAAGGCCAATGCCTATCCGGAGTCGTTGTCCGGCGGGCAGCAGCAGCGCGTCGCCATTGCCCGCGCGTTAGCGATGAAGCCCAAGCTGATGCTGTTCGATGAACCGACTTCGGCGCTCGACCCGGAGATGGTCGGCGAAGTATTGGGCGTCATGAGGACGCTGGCGAAGGATGGCACCACCATGTTGGTCGTCACCCATGAGATGGGTTTTGCCCGGGAAGTGGCAAATCAGGTCGTGTTTATGGATGAAGGCCAGATTATTGAACGGGGCGCCCCTGAGGATGTGTTGCTGAATCCGCAGAACCCCCGGCTGCAAAATTTTATTTCTGCAATTCTTCTCTAACGTCAACAACAGGGTAACTACAGATGAAAAAAATAATGCTGTCCGCTTTAATCACCGGCGCTCTGCTGGGCTCCGCCGCGCATGCCGCCATCACGCTGCCCGACACCATCAAAAGCAAGGGCGAGCTGACGGTCGCCATCATGCCGAACTATCCGCCGATGGAGTTCAAGGATCCGGCCACCAACCAGCTGATGGGTGTGGATTACGATCTGGGCATGGAAATGGCGAAAAAGCTGGGCGTCAAAATCAACTGGCAGGAGATCGGCTTTGAGCAGATGATCAACGCCGTCGCCACCAAGCGCGTCGATATGATCATGTCCGGTATGACGGATACCCAGGAACGCCAGAAAGTGGTGAGCTTTGTTGACTACTTCTCCACCGGCCCGCAGTTTTACACCACCACCTCCCGCAGCGATATCAAAGAGCTGACTGACCTGTGCGGCAAGCGCGTGGGTTCCAGCCGTCGCACGACGTTCCCGGCGGAAATCGCCGCCTGGAGCAAAGCCAACTGTGAAGCGGCGGGCAAACCGGCAATCGAGGTAGTCGGTGCCGAAGGTACCGCCGACGCGCGCGCCCAACTGCGTCAGCGGCGTCTGGACGGCGCGGTGCAGGGCAGCGAAACCCTGCCGTACATCATGAATCTGGAAAAAGATACCTACAAACCGCTGGGCAAAGCCTTCTCTTTCCAACTGACCGGCATTGGTATCGACAACAAGGATCCGGTACTGGTAGCCGCTGTGCAGGCGGCCTTCAACGAGATGATCGCCGACGGCAGCTATCAGGCCATCCTCAGCAAATGGGGCTTGCAGGACGGTGCGCTGAAACAGGCAACCATCAACCAGGGCCGTTAATCGGCCAGTGAGGAGAGTGATGACGATGGAGTCTCTGACGCAGCGTCCGCGCTGGCCGGACAATAAACGCGGTTGTATGGCGCTGGCTTTCGATCTCGACGGGCCGACCGGCGACGCCATGCTGAACGGGTCTATTTGGCAAAAGCCGGAGTATTTTACCTTCGGCGGCTATGGGCCGTTTCGCGCCTTGGGGCGGATCCTGGCGCTGTTGGAGCAGTTCTCGATCCCGGCGACTTTTTTCGTGCCTGCCTGGGTGGTGGAGAACTGGCCGAAACAGTGCGCCGCCATCGTCGAGCAAGGCCATGAGGTGGCGTATCACGGCTACCGTCATGAGTCTTTCTATGCACTTTCCGCCGAGGAGCAGCGCCGGGTGATGGACGTTTCCGCGGACATTTTCTGGCGCTATCTCGGCATCCGCGCCGAGGGGTTCCGCACGCCGTCGGGGGACTGGCACGCCGATACGCCGGCGGTGCTGGTGGACTGCGGCGTGACCTACTCCAGCAGCATGCGCGGCGACGACCGCCCGTACCTGATCCCGGTGGCCGGCCGCGACCGCGCGCTGGTGGAGATCCCAGGGCGTTGGGAGATGGACGATTACGCCTCGCTGGCCTATACCCGTTCGCCCAACTTTCCCGCCGGACTGGATCGCACCGCCAGCTATGCACTGACGCTGGATAACTGGTGCCGCGAGTACGACGGCGCAATGGATGAAGGGTTGTGCCTGACCACGCTGTTCCATCCGAAAATTTCCGGCAAACCGGGGCGCATCCTGCTGCTGGAACAGTTTCTTTCCCACCTGCGCCAGCGTGACGATGTGTGGTTCGCCCGCTGCCGCGAGGTGGCTCACTGGCATCTCAGGGAGGAACGCCCATGAGCGAGTTTGCCCACTGGCCCGCCCCCTACCGCTGTGCGGTGGTAGTGACCATCGATTATTACGATGTCCACGGCATCCTCACCCAGACACCTGCCGTGGCCGGCCGGGAAAAAACACTGTCGGTCTGGCGCTATGGCACCACGCGCGGCGTGGATCGTTTGCTGGCGCTGCTGGCGCGCAAACAGATCGCTGCGAGTTGGTGTCTGCCGGCCATCGTCGCTGAAGAAAACCGCGACCTGTTCGCGCGCATCGTCGCCGGCGGCCATGAGATAGCCTGTTCGGGCTATCGCCATCAGGATTTTGACGCTATCACGCTGGCGGAACAGGTCGCCAGCCTGCACCAAGGGTGCGACGCGCTGGAGACGCTGAGCGGGACGCGCCCGGTCGGCTTCCGGCTGCCCGCCGGGCAGTGGAAACCGGGGTTCGTCGAGGCGATGGCGCAGGCGGGGATCCGCTGGTCGTCCAGCTGGCGCGGCGACGATCTGCCCTATTTCCATCAGGAGGCGCCGCTGGTGGAGCTGCCGCTGCACTATGAGTTGGAGGACGACCCCTATTTTGCCTTCAATCTCAGCCCGGCGGTGCCGCCGGGGCAGTCTCGCATCGCGTCTTATGCCCATACGCTGGAGAACATGAAGCTCGATTTTCGCGGTTTTTATCGCTTCGGCGGTTGCTATGTGTTGCGGTTGCACCCGGAAATCATCGGTACGGCGGGCCGCATCGGCCTGCTGGACGAACTGCTGGATTTCATTTGCAGCCATGACAACGTTTGGTTGGCGACGGCGGGCGAGGTGGCGGCATGGTGGCAAACGCAGCCGACCAATGCGCCGGAGCATCCGGCGGCGATTTATCATCAGCATGTGAATACGCAGGTACAGTCATGAACAATGCGCAGGCGCAACTGGCCGCATTTATCTGCCAGACCCGTTTCAGCGATTTCCCGGCCGAGCTGGTAGAACGCTGCAAACGCCATATTCTCGATACCCTCGGCGCGGCGCTGGCCGGGGTGGATAGCGACGTCTATCGCGCCGTCGATCGCGCCCTGTCCGAACCGGCGCCCGAAACGGGAGCGGTGCTGTGGGGGCGCAATAGCGTGGCCAGCGTCCGTCAGGCGGCGTTGCTCAACGGCGTAGCGGCGCACATGTATGAACTGGACGATACCGGCGGCTGCGATCACTCCGGCGCGGTGGTGCTGCCGGCGGTGCTGGCGATATTACCGATGTGTCCGCAGCCGGTATCCGGCCAGGATCTGATCCGGGCGGTGGTCATCGGCTATGAAGTGGGGCGTCGGGTGCTGGAAGCTTGCGGCGGCTATTCGCCCCATAACGGCGCCGGCTGGCATTCCACTGCCACCTGCGGTGTGTTCGGCGCGGCGGCGGCGGCGGCCAGCCTACTGAGGCTACCGCAGGAAAAGATGGTGGCGGCGCTAGGGTTGGCCGGCAGTTTCAGCGGCGGGTTGTGGGCGTTTATCCACGACGGTTCCCAGAGCAAGAAATTGCACGCGGGACGGGCGGCGGAAGGCGGCGTGCTGGCGGCATTGCTGGCGAATGAGTCCGTCAGTGGGCCGACCCAGCTGTTCGAGCCGGTATGGGGCGGTTTTCTGTCCACGTTGGCGGCGAATAGCGCTCAGCCGGCGGCGCTGACGCAGGATTTGGGGCAGGTGTGGAAGCTGCTGCGTTGTTCGATCAAACCCTACGCTTCCTGCCGCGGGGTGCATTCCGCCATTGATGCATTGAACGTGCTGCTGACGCGAATTGACGGCGACGCCGACGCCATCGAGCGAATTACCGTCAGCCTGAGCCCGTTCCTGCATGGGATGTGCGGCAACTGCGATCTGGACAGCCTGGCGGCGGCGCAGATGAGCCTGCCCTATGCGCTGGCGGCGCGGTTGGTGCATGGTCATGCCGGGTTGAATGCTTACCTGGACGGGAACCGCCAGCATCCGGGGATTGCGTCGATGTTGGCGCGCATTGAACTGCACCTTGACCCACAGCAGGACAGCGACAGCGAACCGTTGCTGACCCTGACTACGCGCCGGGGTGAGTGCTTCAGCCATCGGGTGGAGATCGCGCTGGGCTCGCCGCATAACCCGCTCAGTGATGCGGCGCTGCTGGAAAAATTCACCGCGTTAGCGGTACGTGCGCTACCAGAGCCCCGCGTACGGGCATTGGCCGATCTGTGCCTGGGGCTGGAACAGCTCGCGGATGTGCAACCGTTGGCGGAGACGCTGATGCTCGAATAGCTATTGCTGCGACGATACGGTACGAGAGCGATAAACCGACGGGGAGGCGTTGTTTCGATGCCTCCCCGTTATCCTGATAATGCCTGACTGACTTTCAAACCATCCAGATTGACGGCATAGCAGGCATGGGATGAGATGGTGATAAACAACACTTTTTCTTCGCTCACATCAACATGAACCAACATGCCTAAAGGGATTGCGATTAATTTTTGATTTTGCTGAATAGCAAACAATAAATTGTAGCTATAACTGGTGCTGGAACTGCTCTCTTTCGACCAGAAAATCCATGCGCTTTCGCTATTACGGTTCAGGTTTAAAAAACCGGTTTTAATTGTGTCGATTATTTTGTTCCTGAGCGAATCAGAAATCGAACCGCCGACTACCGCGTTAATATGATCGGAAACCTGTGCAATGGTTTGTTCTGGCGAGCCGCTGGCAACGTGAAAATTAATGACTTGCTCTATCGTTAAGCCGGCGTCATTGGCAACGGAAATCGCTTTATTGGTATCAAAATTCAGGGTCGACGTTAATGCATTTTGAAATACCCGGCTGATGGCCAACGACTGAGGGATATATTGCGCTTCAACACTGAATAGGGTTTTGAAATGCAGGGGTTGCTCCTGTTCTGCCTGTAAAGCATATCGATTAACCATAACGGGCGCAGAGATAATATTCAGTACGATCGGACTGTTATAAATAGTCGGATGTAAGTCGTCTGTAATATTCAAAATAAGCCCCCTGGTTCAGGTTAATGAAATAATGCTGTCTCTGGGCAACCGGAAAAAATAGGCGATTACTCCAGCGGTTTGACGATCTGGAATCCTTTTATGGATATCGTAATCTCTTCTTTTTTCAAGGTTAAACGCCAGTCTTTGGTGCTAAATATATCGGTGATGGCGGTACTCGGCGTGACCGTAATGATAAGTGGGCCTGCGGCCATCATGGCGCCGGTTTCATCCCCTTGGCTGACAAGAAATAAACTGTATGAATAACTGACGACCTGATGTTGGGTATCAGGCTGGGTAGTGATATGAAACCAGGGTTTATCTTTTTGTGTATCCAGATCGCAAAAAGCATGAGACAAAATATTTTGAATATATGTGTCTTGACTTATACCCAATACGCCTTCGATTTTTAACTGTTCGGATAACGCGGTGGTTAAAGCGGACAGGGTGTCAAATGACTTTTTTACGGTCGTATTATGGGTAGCGACAATCGCCAGATCAGGTTGCGCCTGCGCTTTTTTTACCGCCTTAGCCAAATCCAGCTGGCCGCGATCATCGACTTCATGTGCAAACAGCTGAGCCAGAGAGAGGGCTTGGGCATAATAGTTTTCATTTTGAAGATTGAGAAACACCTGATACGGCAAGGTATTATCATCATCCGGGTAAATTTCTATACTCATATTATCACCATGTATGAATCGTTATATGTTCTGCTATTTAGCGGTGAGCGCCTCAACAATCACCATACTCTTGAAGTTCATGTGCTGGGTAATTGATGAGCCTGCTACTAGTGCCAGAACATTCGCATCTGACTGCGTGATGGTAATGTCAACGCTGGTTAACTGACCGACCATAACCGAACCTGTCGCCATATTTTGCGTGACATCAAACATATTATATTGGTACTTCAATGTGTTTGATTGCTCGTTGAAAATTGTAAAATAATTACCGTTTTTCTGAGCATTAAGGTCGATAAAGGCTTTGGCGGCAATACCGAATGCCATCCAGTTTTCTGTGGCCGCGCCTTGTACCATGCGGATGAGGTTTTGCAACTGGTCAATGGCGACCCAGACCTGAGAAATAGTGCTGTTCCCTTTTACGGTATGTGTACCGACAACCGCCAGCGTATCGTGACTTTTTGCAATCGATAGCGCCTTCTCGAAATTAATCCCTTGCTGAGAAATGTAAGCCTCATTGAAAATATTGGCCATATTGATGGCCTGAGCAACGTATGTTAAGTCGACATTTAATGTGACGCTAAAGTTTTTATTTCCGTCGACAATATTCGTCGGGTTTAAGGTAATGGCATTCATCTCAGTGCCTTATTTCATATCCGGTAAGGAGAATAATAAAAATGCCATGACGAGCATGGCATTTTCAGAATTAGGATTTGAGTGCTTCAACAACAGTGATGGATTTCACATTAACAGAATAATTATGTTTGTCTTTGATGGTAATCCAGAGCACTTGTTCTTTATCGACATCAACGGTAATGGTCAAGCCGATAGGTGCGGCGGCCATAACGGAACCGGTATCCTGATTGGCAACAGCAAATAAGATATTGTAAGTATAGGTTGTTTTCGATTCGCTCTCTTTATTCCAGAAAATCCACTTACTTTCTTTTTGTGCATCAAGGTTGGTAAAACCCTGTTCAATCGTGCTGGCAAATTTTTTATACGTTGGGCTGTCTTTATCGAGCACTACGCCGACAACGGTATCCAGCAATTTCATGACGTCGTCCACCATGGCGGATACCTGGTTGTTTTGCTTGGTAATAGACTGATTTATCGTACCTATAATCGCCATTTCAGGGTGGTTTTTTACCAGATCAATGGCTTTATCAAAATTAAATTCAAGATTGTCTCCATTAATGGCGCTCTGAAATACTCTTGACATTTCAATCGCCTGTCCGACATATTTTTGTGGTAATTGAAATAACGTGTTGAAATTAAGATCTAAGTTTGAATTATTTGCCATTAGTTCATTGCTATTCAATACAATGATATTATCGAATTTCATCTCGATACTCTCCAGGAATAAAATGTGTAGGGGCACTGTTTTCTATTTTAACCTAGGAGTCGTTTTTAAAAAGATCAAGCTGCATGGTAGGTATATTTTATTTCCGACTGATGACTGGTTTGCGGCTAATTATTCGTTGGTTATGTTTTTAATTATTAATAAACTTATTTTCATACTGTGATGATATTGCTATTACTTAAATATTTAATCATCTATTTCATTGTATGCCCGACATATTTCATATTACAGATGTGTTGGCGGTGTTTTTTCACTTGCTTTATGTTGCGGAGTCATCTCATCAGGATTCACGGACTTAATTGCCTTACGGCAACGTTAAATCAGTGGTTGGGGTAAACGAGAAAAAACCACCGAGTTGCAACGTGACGTATGACGAGAAGCTATGCCCGCTAACATGATCAGAACGGTAATACCGCTTTCGCAAAACAAGAAATAACCTTCTCTTATCGACAATCACGCAAATGGTGCAGGCGGGTGAATGTGTGCACTGGAATAGCACCCGATTTCTGCTAACAGGCATGGGCTGCGGTTTTTCACTCCGGGATTGTCATTTATTTTTATTATTGCCGATGTGAATAAATCCAGAATGAATCGGTACTTTCTCATTTTGAGAAAGCCTGGATCGAAAATCTGTAACGGTAATTGGCCGTGATTGGCGTTGGTCTTGCAATGCTGTTAACGAATGTTTTTGTTGGTGACCATTTTTTTATTCGTCCTTTATTGTGGTTAGGAGAACAGCATGGCTCGTAATCTGGCAAGACATATTCGTAAATATGCATTAACCGCGTTATTGGCCGGCTGCGCGTCCGCCAGTTATGCGGGAAAACAAAACGATACTCTGGTTTACGCCTCCGACAGTGAGGTGGAAAACGTCAGTCCTTACCACAATAACATGCGGGAAGGCGTCATTCTGGCGCATCTGGCGTGGGATACGCTGATTTATCGCGATCCGAAAACCGGCGAGTACAAAGGCGAACTGGCGACCGACTGGAGCTGGGAAGCGCCCACTGTGCTGCTGCTGCATCTGCGTAAAGGCGTGACCTTCCATAATGGCGACGCCTTTACCGCCGATGATGTGGTGTACACCTTCCAAAGTATCGGTGGGCCGAACACCGCCTCGGTGATCCCGCAGAGCGTGGATTGGATCGACCATGTCGAGAAAGTCGACGACTATACGGTGCGGTTGCATCTGAAAAAACCGTTTCCGGCCGCGCTGGAATATCTCTCCGGCCCAACCCCTATCTACCCCGCCAAATACTTCCAGCAGGTGAAGCTGGAGGGCTTTAGCAAAGCGCCGATCGGCACCGGCCCTTACAAGATTGTGAAGGTTACACCGGGGCAGGGGGTATTGATGGAGAAAAACCCGAACTACTTCAAGGACAGCCCTATCGGCCAGCCGAAAATCGGCAAACTGCAATTTGTGGTGATCCGCGATCCGGAAGCGCGCGTGGCGCAACTGATGACCGGCCAGGTGGATTGGATCTGGCGTGTGGCCTCGGATCAGGCGGCGTCTCTGGCCTCGGTGCCGAATATCACCGTGAAAAGCGGCGAAACCATGCGTGTGGGCTTTTTGGAGCTGAATACCAATGCCACCGGCCCTGAAGGCGCGCCGTTCAAGGATTTGCGCGTGAGGCAGGCGATCAGCTACGCCATCAACCGCCAGGCGATGGTGGACAACATGGTGCGTGGCGGCAGTAAGCCGGTGTTCTCCGCCTGTTTCCGTTCCCAGACCGCCTGTGACGACAGCCAGGTCATGCAATACCCGTATGATCCGGCCAAGTCTAAACAACTGCTGGCGGAAGCGGGTTTCCCCGACGGTTTTGAAACCGATTTGTGGGCCTATCGCGAACGTGACTACGCCGAGGCGATCATCGGCGACCTGCGCAAAGTGGGGATTCGCGCCCGTCTGCACTTCGTCCAGTACCCGGTGATGGCCAATGCGCTGGCGTCCGGCCAGGCGCCGCTGGCGTTCAGCACCTGGGGATCGTTTTCCATCAACGACGCGACCGCGTTCGTGACGCCGTACTTCGGCGGCAAGGGCAACGATATCTGGAAAGATCCGGACATCATCGCCGAGCTGGCGAAAGCGGATGCCATCACAGTGCCGCCGCAGCGTAAGTCGGCCTACGCCAAGCTGCTGGCGAACATCTCGGCGAAAGCCTATATGGCGCCGTTGTTCTCCTATTCCACCAACTACGCCTTTACGTCAGACCTGAATTTCCAGGACTGGCCGGATGAATTGCCGCGCTTCGCCGAAGCGAGCTGGAAGTAATCCGCCATCGGGAAGGGGCGGCCCTTCCCGGAGCGTCCGTTTTGCGAGGAGCACTCTCATGGTGAAGTTCATTTTTCATCGGTTACTGGTTGCGTTGGCGGTGCTGTTCACCGTGGCGGTGGTCAGTTTTTCACTGCTGCACTTGTCCGGCGATCTGGCGGCGGCGATCGCCGGGCCGGACGCGACCGCAGACACCATCGCCCAGATTCGGGTACAGAACGGGCTGGATCAGCCGCTGCTGACCCAGTTCTCCCGCTGGATGTGGTCGGCGCTGCACCTGGATTTCGGCCGCTCGTTCTATTTTGAAAATACGGTGATGGAGCTGGTGGGGCAGCGCATGCCGGTTACGCTGCAACTGGGCGTGGCGTCGCTGTTGCTGGCGCTGACGGTGGCGATCCCGCTGGGCGTTTTGGCCGCGGTGTTCCGCGATACCTGGGTGGATCGCCTGGCCATGCTGGTGGCGGTGATCGGCCAGGCGATGCCGAACTTCTGGTTCGCGCTGGTGTTGATCCTGATTTTCGCCGTTGGCCTGAAATGGGTGCCGGTGGCGGGGAATACCACCTGGTTGAACTTCGTGCTGCCCGCTGTGGCGCTGGGCTACTACGCCATGCCGTCGCTGATGCGTTTAACCCGTTCCGGCATGCTGGATGTGCTGGGTTCCGACTATATCCGCACCGCCCGCGCCAAAGGACTGAGCGCGTTCAAGGTGGTGTTCAAGCATGGCCTGCGTAACGCCATCATCCCGGTGGTGGCGCTGGCGACAGTGGAACTGGGATTCATGCTGGGCGGTTCGGTGGTGATCGAGTCGGTGTTCTCGCTGCAAGGGCTGGGGCAATTAGCCTGGGATTCCATCTCCCGTAACGATTTCCCGGTGGTGCAGGCCATCGTTTTGATTATCGCCGTGTTTTATATCGGACTGACCTTTCTGGCGGATGTCCTCAATGCGGCACTGGATCCGCGTCTGCGCAGCAAATAAGGAGCCGCAATGAAAAGTACGCTTGCACGTTTCGCCGTGATGATGAAAAGCGCGCCGGCCGTTGAGCCAGGGCTGCTGCCCGAGCCGGGGCCGTGGCAGCGCTGGAGGCGAAAAATACTCGGCCACCACGGCATGACGCTGGGGGTGATGATTTTGGGCGGTATCGTCCTGCTGGCGATCCTGGCGCCGCTGATAAGCCCGCACGATCCCTTCGCGCAGGAAGTCAGCCGGCGGCTGATTCCGCCGGTATGGCACGACAAAGGCAGCTGGGATCACCTCCTCGGTACCGACAAACTGGGGCGCGATTATTTAAGCCGGTTGCTGTATGGCGCACGGGTATCGCTGGCCATCGGTCTGATCTCGGTGATGATCTCTGGGTTTATCGGTATTTCGCTCGGCGTTCTGGCCGGGTACTTCGGCGGTCGCGTCGATGCGGCGGTCAGCTATCTGTTGACGGTGCGCCTGTCGATGCCGGTGATTCTGGTGGCGCTGGCGCTGGCCTCGCTGGTGGGCGGGTCGGTGAAGGTAGTGATCATGCTGCTCGGCTTGTTGTTGTGGGATCGCTTTTTGATCGTCTCCCGTTCGGTGACGCGCCAACTGCGGGAAGCGGAATTTATCGCCGCCGCCCAGACGCTGGGCGCCTCGTCGCTGTTCATTATGCTGCGGGAGATCCTGCCCAATCTGCTGGGGCCGCTGACGGTGGTGGCCACGCTGGAGATCGCCCACGCCGTGTTGCTGGAGGCGACGCTGTCGTTCCTCGGGTTGGGGGTGCAGCCGCCGATGCCGTCGTGGGGGCTGATGGTGGCTGAAGGCAAAGCATATATGTTCTTCCAGCCGTGGGTGATCGTGATCCCGGGGGTGGTGCTGGCGTTGCTGGTGCTGGGCATCAACTTGGTGGGTGATGGCCTGCGCGATATCACCGCGCTGGACGGCCGCAATTAAGGGCCTACCCCACCAGGCTATTTTACTGGCCATTTGGGCTCTGGGCGGTGCTTGAAATCCTCACGTACTGTGTACGTTCCGGTTTACTCGCTGCGCTCGCCCGTTGGGCCGGACAAATTGCTTTGTTCGTTCAACATGCAACGCATGTTGTCTCCGCGCTGTCCGTGTCCAAACTGGCTGCGCCAATGACGCCTATTGCGATAGGTGCGAAGGAGGTCGGGATGCATTCTGCTGACAACAATCCACACGAATACCCGCACGAGATCGTGCTGGACGTGAAAAATCTGCGCGTTGACTTGCCGACGCCGCGCGGCACGCTGCATGCGGTGCGCGGCATCGATTTCTCGGTACGGCGCGGCGAGATGCTGTGTCTGGTGGGAGAGTCCGGTTGCGGCAAGTCGATGACGTCGCTAGCGCTGATGGACTTGCTGCCGCGTCGGGCGGTACGCACGGCGGACTATATCCGTTTCAAAGGGCAGGATTTGCAGTCATTACGTCCGAAACAGATGTCGATGCTGCGCGGCAACCAGATGGCGATGATTTTTCAGGAGCCGATGACGTCGCTCAACCCGTCGTTCACGCTGGGGGATCAACTGTGCGAAACCCTGATGGCGCACCGGCGTGTGTCCTATGCCGAGGCGCGGGAGCGGGCGGTGTACCTGATGGAGCGCGTCGGCATTCCGCTGGCGACGGAGCGGCTGAAACAGTATCCGCACCAGCTGTCCGGCGGCTTGCGCCAGCGCATCATCATCGCCATGGCGCTGATGTGCGGCCCGGAGCTGATTATCGCCGATGAACCCACCACCGCGCTGGATGTCACTATTCAGGCGCAGATTTTACGCATGCTGCGTGAGTTGCAGCAGGAACTGGGCACGGCGGTAATTTTCATTACCCACGATCTGGGCGTGGTGGCGCGTATCGCCGACCGGGTGGCGGTGATGTACGCCGGCCAGGTGGTGGAAAACGCGCCGGTACGGGAACTGTTCCACCAGCCGCAGCATCCCTATACCCGCGGCTTGCTGGCCTGCATCCCGGTGCAGGGCAAAACCGTGCCGG
Source organism: Musicola keenii (assembly GCF_014855505.1). NCBI lineage: Bacteria > Pseudomonadati > Pseudomonadota > Gammaproteobacteria > Enterobacterales > Pectobacteriaceae > Musicola > Musicola keenii. Next base: position 55,932 of record NZ_JAAWVW010000018.1, read on the forward strand.
GCGAGCCCTTGCAGGCGATCCCCGGCATGGTGCCGAGCTTGGTTGGGCCGCAGCAGGGCTGCGCGTTCCGTAATCGTTGCGGCGAATGTCATGAGCGTTGTCTGGTGGATGTCGACTGGCGGGCGGTGTCGCCACTGCATGCAGTGCGTTGTGTACAAGCCCAGGCTACGGAGGTGTTGGTATGACGATGCAGGCAACCCAGGATACGACGGCACTGCCGACGTACATTCCCGGCAACGACGACATCGCGCTGGAGCTGTGTGCGCTGAGCCGGACGTTTCGTCTCAATCGCGGTCTGTTCTCCCGGCCCGGCGAGATTACCGCGGTGGACAATGTGTCGCTGCGTATCCGGCGCGGTGAAACGCTGGGGCTGGTGGGGGAATCCGGCTGCGGCAAAAGCACGCTGGCGAAAATGCTGCTGGGGCTGCTGCCGCCGACTTCCGGCAACGTGCTGATTGAAGGGCGGGAGATTGATGCGGGCAACCGGCGCGAGATGGCTACCCGTATCCAGCCGATTTTTCAGGACCCTTATTCCTCTCTGAATCCGCGTCGCACCGTGGCGGATATCGTAGAAGTCGCGCTGCGGCTGCACGATATCGGCACGCCGGAAGAGCGCAAAACGCGGGTACGGGAGATGCTGGATGTGGTGGGCATGCCGTCCCGCACCCACAGCCAGTATCCGGGGCAGCTTTCCGGCGGGCAGCGCCAGCGGGTGGCGATCGCCCGGGCGCTGATTTTACAGCCCGATATTTTGATTTGTGATGAACCGACGTCGGCGCTGGATGTGTCGGTACAGGCGCAGATCCTCAATTTGTTGTTGTCGCTCAAAAAAGAGTTAGGTCTGACCTACTTGTTTATCAGTCACAACCTGTCGGTGGTGGAACATCTGGTGGATCACGTCGCGGTGATGCGCAAAGGCCGACTGGTGGAACAGGGAACCCGTGAGCAGGTATTCAACGCGCCGCAACACCCGTATACCCGTGCGCTGCTGGCCTCGGTGCTGACGCCGGAGCCGGGGTTGGGCATTCCAGAAATAGACGCCTGCTGATCCGGCAGGCGAATGCCCGATGATCGCCTGCTATGAGGTGTGATCATCGTGGACGATAAGAACCGGTGGAGCCCGAGGGGGAGAGAAGCCGGGCAACGGTGGGCAGCCGACGATTAACGATGAGAAGGATCAATGATGACACGCGAAGAGGTAATGCAGGCGGCGGCGGACTATTTTGATTCAGGCCGGTTGCGTGAGGTTCTGGCACGCCGGGTGGCGTACCCCACGGAGAGCCAGAATGCGCAACGGGCTCCGATATTGATGGATTATTTGACGGACGAGATCGCTCCGTTGTTGCAGGAGATGGGCTTTGAAAGCCAGATCGTGCCCAACCCGGTGGCGGGCAAAGGGCCGTTCCTGCTGGCGCGGCGCATCGAGCCGGAAGCGGAATTGACGGTGCTGACCTACGGCCACGGCGATGTAGTGCTGGGGGACGACGCTAACTGGCGCGACGGGCTATCGCCCTGGGCGCTGACGCCGGACGGCAACCGCTGGTACGGGCGCGGCATCGCCGACAACAAAGGGCAGCACACCATCAATCTGGCGGCGCTGTCGCTGGTATTGAAAGCACGCGGCGGCCGCCTTGGCTATAACGTCAAACTGATAGTGGAGATGGGGGAAGAGTACGGTTCCCCCGGTCTGGAGGCGGTGTGTCAACAGTACCGCGACTGGCTGGCGGCGGATCTGTTTATCGCCTCCGACGGGCCGCGGGTGTCGGCGCAGCGCCCGACGCTGTTTCTCGGCTCGCGCGGGGTGTTCAATTTCGGCCTGCGCTTGACGCTGCGTGACGGCGCGCATCATTCCGGCAACTGGGGCGGGCTGCTGAGCAACCCGGCTATCCGGCTGGCGCATGCCATTGGGTGTCTGGTGGACGTTAACGGGCGCATCAAGGTGCCGGCTTTGCTGCCGCCGCCGCTGTCGGAGGCGATGCGCCGGGTGTTGTCCGATATCGAACTGGGCAGCGGCCCGGACGACCCGGCGATTGATCCGAACTGGGGTGAGCCGGGCTTGAGCGCGGCGGAGAAGGTGTATGGCTGGAATACGCTGGACGTGTTGGCGTGTATCACCGGCAATCCGGATAAACCGGAACACGCCATTCCCGCGACGGCGCGCGCCCAGTGCCATATGCGTTATGTGCCGGGCAGCGACGTGGAGCATTTTGCGGAACATATTCGTCGCCATCTGGATGACAACGGTTTTGAAGATGTGGAGGTGGTTAGCCCGGATCACTGTTTTGAAGCAACCCGTATCGACCCGGACGACCCCTGGGTGCACTGGGGGCTGGCGTCCATCGCCCGCTCGGTGAACAAACCGGCGGCGGTGCTGCCGAACTTCGGCGGTGGTCTGCCGAACGCCTGTTTCCTGCGCACGCTCGGCCTGCCGACATTGTGGGTACCGCACTCGTACCCCGGCTGTTCCCAGCATGCGCCGAATGAACACCTGCTGGCGGACGTGGCGCGCGAGGCGTTGCACATCATGAGCGGCCTGTTTTGGGATTTGGCGGAAGAGGGCGGCAGGGTGAAGACGTTAAGAGAACAACATGTGATTGTGTGAACAAATATGACTGTGTGCCCATCGATATCACTCACATCTTGATAGTGGCGTGTGTTGCCTTCTGGCATAAAAAATTTTGCTGAGGGATGGGAGGCCGTAGGGTGAGCCGCATGGATGCGGCGAAAACTCGTGCCGCGCCGGACAAAAACGCGAAAAGCGTTTTTGAACAGCGTTTACGCTGGCCCGCAGGGCGAGCCACATTCTGTGGCGAGTAACCGCGTAACGAGAGGCCCGTTAAGCGGCCACCTATCCCGAAGGCACCGCGTTAGCGGCAAAATTTAGCCAGCAAGCCCGGGTTCACAGGGAGGCGGCGTTTGAGCCTCCCTGTGTCGGGCGGAGCGAAAAATAGTAAAGATAAAATATGAGGTTAATACGCCCGAAACCTTCTCGGATTCTGAATGTGATGGCATGACGTTTCCGATAGATTCTGTCTCTCGGAGACCCTCTATGCATAACAGTGAAATTCGTTACTTTATGGCGGTCGTCGGCGCCGGTTCCATCAGCGCCGCCAGCCAGCAGTTATTCGTTGCCGTGTCTGCCATTAGTCGCCAGATCCAGCGGCTGGAAACCCGGTTGGGCGTGCCGTTGTTCGAGCGTAGCGCCCGTGGCATGGTGCTGAACGATGCCGGACACATTCTGGCTAACCATGTACGGCGCAGTATGGCCGATATGGAACTGGCGATGGCGGAAATCGAAGGGTTGAAGTCGGTGCGCCAGACCACTATCCGGGTGGTCTGTACCGACGGCGTGGCGTTCAATCTGCTGCCGACCATGCTGGCGCGTTTTCGTGAGATTCATCCGCGCGTCAGTTTCTATCTGACGGTCGGCACCGCCCGTCAGGTGCCGGAATTAGTGCGTAACGGCGAATGCGATGTGGCGTTGAAATTCAGCCTGTCGCCGGAGCATGGCGTGGAAGTGCTGGCGTCCTACCCGGCGCCGGTATTGGTGTTTATGCAGGCGGATCACCCGCTGGCCAACAAAGAGTTCCAACTGGCGGATCTCAATGCCTGGCCGATGGTGTTGCCGGATCAATCCGCGACCATTCGCCAACTGTTCGATCTCTCCTGTCGCATGAACAATGTGTTTATCGATCCGGTGTTTACCAGCAATCACTTTTCCTCGCTGTACGATTTCGTGCTCAATACGCCGGATGCCATCGGTATTTGCAGCCATTTTTCTATTCTCTACAGCGCCCGGCGCGACAACCTGCGGATGAGAACCGTCAATATCGACCAACTGAGCCAGCGTACTTTCCAGATCCAGACGGAAATGGGGCGCCCGCGTACCGCCGTATTGAGCGCATTTTTCGCGTTTCTCCGGCAGGAGTTGCAGATCCAGGATCAGCGCTGCCGTCAGGAATTCGATTTGCAACTGCATTGACGGGCGAGGGTGTCTTCATTTGTTTTTCTTATTTAATTTTATTTCTATTTTGTGTGATTTTTTGGAATTTAAAATTGAAATATAAAATTTTTATTTAATTTTTATAAAAAAATAGATCTGATTTAGCAATTTAAATGAATTCGGTTTTAGGTAGTATAGCGCTAACAGGAGAACGCGCTTCCCGTGTCTTACCCTCTTGTTTCCCTGGTGGCGTCTGCCCGGTCGTCATCAGTGGGGGACGTCGGGAAGCGCACCTCTCCACGGTGAGCCGGGGAACCCGGAGCCGTAACTCAACAGCCCTATTTTTTCCTTTGTTTACCGGAGCCTGACTATGAATCTGGAAAAATTCCCCCGTCACCCGCTGACGTTTGGCCCATCGCCGATTACGCCAATGAAACGCCTGAGTGCTTATCTGGGCGGCGATGTTGAGATTTACGCCAAGCGCGAGGACTGCAACAGCGGCCTGGCATTCGGCGGCAACAAGACCCGCAAACTGGAATATCTGATTCCGGAAGCGCTGGCGCAGGGCGCTGATACGTTGGTGTCCATCGGCGGCATTCAGTCTAACCAGACACGCCAGGTGGCGGCGGTGGCGGCGCATTTAGGCATGAAATGTGTGCTGGTACAGGAAAACTGGGTTAACTATGCCGATGCGGTGTATGACCGGGTGGGCAACATTGAACTGTCCCGCATTATGGGGGCGGATGTGCGCCTGGATGCGGCCGGTTTCGACATCGGTATCCGTGAAAGCTGGAAACAGGCGATGGACGATGTGGAGAAAAGCGGCGGTAAACCTTTCCCGATCCCGGCCGGTTGTTCCGAACATCCGTATGGCGGCCTGGGTTTTGTCGGCTTCGCCGAAGAAGTACGCCAGCAGGAAAAAGAGCTGGGTTTCAAATTCGATTATATCGTGGTGTGTTCTGTGACCGGCAGCACCCAGGCGGGGATGGTGGTAGGCTTTGCCGCCGACGGTCGCGCCCGCAACGTGATCGGCATTGATGCTTCCGCCAAGCCGGAAAAAACCAAGGCGCAGATCCTACGCATCGCGCAGAACACCGCCAATCTGGTGGAGTTGGGCCATGAAATCACGGAAGAAGATGTGGTGCTGGATACCCGTTATGGCGGCCCGGAATACGGCTTGCCGAACGAAGGCACGCTGGAAGCCATTCGGTTGTGCGCCCGTCTGGAAGGCGTGCTGACCGATCCGGTTTACGAAGGCAAATCCATGCAGGGCATGATCGACATGGTGCGTAAGGGTGAGTTCCCGAAAGGTTCTAAAGTGTTGTACGCCCATCTGGGCGGTGCGCCGGCGCTCAGTGCGTACAGCTATATTTTCCGTAACGGTTAATAAGCTGCGCAGTGGGTTCGGTGTGAAACAATAATAATCCGATCGCTTATGCCTATAAGCGATCGGATGAGTGTGCTTTCGTAGGGCCAGGAATTTTCGCCAGAATCAGGAAATTAAGGTTACTTTCTCGCTGGTGAAGATGACCCGCTTTTCAACAGTGAATCTGGAATGGAAATAACAGAAATCAAAACGGGACGTTATTTGTTTTCATCATAATAGACATACCCATCCTGTATTTTTTTATATTTTTTCAAATCCGGCATTTGGGTGTAAAGCTCACCGGTTAAATCGTAATGATTGAGCAAGTTGGTATAGTCGGATTGTTTAATTACGCTATAGGCGGGTTCAGCGGTGGGATGCATCCAATAACAATTATCCTCCCCAAGAAGAATGGTTCCGTTAACCAGCGTAATACCGACATAGTTTTCCGGTACTTTTAGTGTTTTACGGATGCTGTGCTCTAACTCTTTCGTTAATTCTGCTTCAATTGTGACAAGGTTCGAGTCTTTAATTTCAATATCGGTGGAAGCAGAAACCTTAACGTAGTATTCACCCTGTACGCTGGCGCTGTATTTCTGATCCAACATGTGTTCGGTGACTTGCTTGTAACTATCCACGGTTTTTTGATAGGTATCCGTATACTCCTCCAGCTCGGTAAAGGGGGCAACGTAGCTGAGTATAAATCCAACGTTTTCAGCGACAACAGTAGACGGAACATAATCTTTCACATACGTAATATCCAGTGCGTCTACTCGTGCCCCGGAGCGGCCACCAATATACAGTATTCGAATACCATGGATTTCATGCTCGCTTCCGCCATTCCCTCCGCCCTGAATACTATTCCCCTGGTTGGTGACGAAACAGGCATAATCAATTTCAGCACCTGAGCGTATATATATTTTATTAATGTATTCATTATTGCCTAATGTTATTGCCCCTTGTGAAGAGCCGCCATCTCCACCGTGTTTTTCTTCATTGATCTGAATTTGATCTACTCTGCTGCCGGTACGTAATCCTATTTTATAAACTACCTGGTTGGCGAAGGGACTACCGCCATTACCACCAAAGCTTGATGTGATTATTGAAGACATTTCTCGCTCCTTATTTCAGGATAGATACCTGATATTGACCGTTGAATATTCTGCTGGCTGTAAAGACTCTCTTTTTAAAAACGTGATTTTTTTAGTGTAGATTTTAGTTTTGCTATTTCAAGCGGAAATAAAAATGGCTGTGGACATGTTTGGTAATGGATTGTTTGTTCTGGTTTTTTATTTATTCTCATTATGAAAATATATTTATTTTTATTATTAGCTGTTGATGATTTGGCTGGCGATATTCTCACTCGGATAGGGGAATATTTTCAGCTATTGCGTTATCCCCTAAATAATTCGAGTTGCAGGAAAACGACAAGCGAGTGACAAATTCGTTGGGCGCGAATTTGGCCCGCCAACGCACCTGCAACTTGACGTCTGACGAGGACATCAGGCTCATCATGAGCCTGATGTTTAACGAGCCATCAATAGCGTGAGTTAAAACACCAATTTCGTTGTCGAGAGCACTTCCCGCAGGCCAATAAACGAGCGGATTTGGCGCACGCCGGGCAGGAACAGCAACTGTTCGGCGTGCAGCTTATTGAAGCTCTGGTTGTCTTTGGTGCGGATCATCAAGATGTAGTCGAATTCGCCGGTGACGACGTGGCATTCCATGCAACCGCTGATCTTTTGCACCGCCAACTCGAAATCCTCAAAGGTTTTCGGCGTGGAACGATCAAGCACGACGCCGATCAACACCACCATGCCCACGTTCAGCGCCTGCGGATTTAGCAGCGCTACATAGCCCTTGATCAACCCGATCTGTTTGAGCCGTTCAACCCGGCGCAAGCAAGCTGGTGGGCTGAGCGTGACTTTTTCCGCGAGGGCGACGTTGGAGATGGACGCATCCAGCTGCAATTGACGCAGGATGGCAAGATCAAAACGATCCAGGTTGTAGTTTTTTTCGTCGTCGGCGCTGACCGTGGTTTTGGCGTTCATATCCGCATCCTGTTAAATGGAATCTTATTGCGTATCGACATGGTAATACGCAATACGCAGGATAATTATGCGATAGATAAAGGATATGAAGTAGGGGTTATGGCTGCCGGGCGAAAGAATATTTCGCCCGGTATAGGTTAATCGTGGCGGAGTTTCGCCTGTTTCAATGTGGTGAACAGGCGCTCTTTATCGTGCGTGCTGAGGTTGTGCTGGGTGACGGTTTGCAGAAAGGTGGCGTGGTTGAGGTGTTGCAACGACCCTTCCTTGTGCAGGGTATCCGCTACCTGTTGCAGGATGGCGCCATTCAGCGTCGCCAACCGCGCGCGCACGTCTTCCAACGGTTTGGGTTGCCAATCGTGTTCCGGCGCGGCCAGCCAGTCGGCGCGATAGCGATACTGAATGGCTTTGGCGGCATCCATTTGCGCCTGAATGAACGGCGTGATGGAGTCTGCATCCAACCCATATTGGCTGGCTTGTTGGCGGCTGGCCTTCAGCACATTGTCTTCTTGTTGCAGGTCTTCGATCGCCAAATGGTGCCCGGCTTTGTAACCGGCGACATCTTTCATGTAGCTGAGCCGCTGATTGATCAGGGTCGGGAGTTCGGTACTTTTTGCCGCGATGGCGCTGGTGCTCAATAACAAGGCCGCAAGGCCGAGAGTCCGTAGCATGGTGCCTCCTGAGTGTGGGTATGAATCAATAGCTTAATCACCGAGTATGACAACGCCATACCGGCGGATGCACGGATTAGTAACCTGATGTGGCAGATGTTTCATTATGGTTATAATTTCATGCCGTTATTTTTATTGCGACGGCGCGGTTAAGCGGCATCACCGTCGCATCCTTATTGTTATAATTTTCTTATACTTTCTGATATTACGTCGCGATGATGTGGCGCTGGTACAGGCACAGTGGGCGTCGCTGTTGCCATGTGGGGAATCTAGAACCGTTTTCATCTGCAAGGGACGATTATGATCACGAAAAATCAGCAGGTGGTGATTGCTCGTTTATGTGGTTTTCTGGTGATGCTTTACAGCTTGTCGATGATCCCGCCGGCGCTGGTCGCCCTTTTGTTCAGAGAGAAAAGTTTTTTTTCTTTTCTGTATACGTTCTTACTCGTGTTTCCTGTCGGTGTGTTCGGCTGGATACGAACTCGCCAGACGCATTCACAGGTATATACCCAGGATGGTTTTCTGATCATCGTGATTTTCTGGATGTTGTTTTCTGTAATCAGTGCGCTGCCGTTGGCGATTAACAGTGAACTGAATATCTCGTTTACCGATGCCATGTTTGAGGGCGTATCCGGGATTACGACGACCGGCGGGTCAGTCCTGAATAACATCGATAACTTGCCTAAATCCGTGGTTTTCTACCGCTCGCAGCTTAATTTCATCGGCGGGCTTGGGGTTATCGTGGTGGCGGTGGCGTTGTTGCCCATGCTGGGGATTGGTGGCGCGAGGCTTTATCAGGCGGAAACGCCCGGGCCGTTCAAAGAGGAGCGCCTGACGCCGCGCTTGGCGGATACCTCCCGCCAGCTTTGGAGCGTGTACTCATTGTTGGCGCTGGGCGGCGCGATCGCTTACTGGCTGGCGGGCATGCCATGGTTCGACGCCATCTGTCACGCATTGTCGACGGTCTCTCTGGGGGGATTTTCCAATAAAACCGACAGTCTGGGGTATTACGCCAACCATAAAATCGAGCTGGTAGGCGGGGTGTTATCGCTGCTATCGGCAGTGAATTTCATGCTCTACTATCTGGTGTTGTATCGACGTAGTCTTAGCCCATTGATTCATAACCCTGAACTGAAATTTTTCCTGCTGATATTTACCCTGATTGCGTCGGTTGTCTGCCTGGAGTTATACCGGCTGGATATTTTTGATGCACAGGGCGCGTTTGTGCACGGTTTTTTCATGACGGCATCCATCATGACGGATAACGGTCTGGCGACGACCGGTTATGCGCGCTGGCCGGAACATGTGCTGATTTTACTGATGGCATCGAGTTTTTTTGGCGGATGCATCGGTTCAACCTGCGGTGGCATCAAAGCCTTACGCTTCCTGATACTTTACAAACAGAGCAAGCGGGAGATTGAACAGCTGATTCGCCCCCGGGCGATTTGTACGGTGAAGGTGGCAGGGACAACGTTGCAGGAAAGTGTGGTTCGTTCCGTATGGAGCTTCTTTTTTCTGTATATCTTTTTCAGCTGTATTTTTATTTTTGCGCTGAATCAGATGGGGTATGACTTGATCACGTCCTTTTCCACGGTGGCGGCCTGTATCAATAATATGGGGTTGTCGATGGGTTTAACTGCGGATGGATTCGGCAGCCTGAACGACGGCGCCAAGTGGTTAATGTGTGTGGCGATGATCATGGGGCGTCTGGAGATCTTCCCGATCCTGGTGTTGTTTTCTTCATCGTTCTGGCGTGGTTAGTTTTGCCGAGATGTTGGGAGCGTCAGATTTTGTTTTATGCCTTAACGCCGTGAGTATTCCCATGCCCGCCAGCAGCGATAGCGCCAGCGCGGCGTACAGAAAGTATTGCAGCGGCAGTGCGAAACGTTCGGACAGGAACAAAAACAGCGACATGAACGGTAAAATCGACTGATTCAGCAACATGATCCACGACGAGGCGCTGGCCAGTTGCCGTTCCGGGATCAGCGTGATACGCAGTGTGCGCATAACATTGCCGGTAAATACCCTGCCGGCAATGCCCAGCGAGTAACACGCCAGAAAAGCGCCAAGTTGCTGTAATGATCCCATCAGCAATAGTGATGCGCCGATACTGACGCCCAAGCCGATGGTCAACAGCATTTCCTGGTTCAGGCGACGGAGGGCGGCGCTGTAAACAAACGTAGATAAAAAACCTACTGCACCGGCGCAGATATCAATAAAACCGAAATATTTCACCGACAGCGCCATGTTATTTTTGATTAGCGCTGCGCCGCTAGATTCAATCAAGCCGTCAAACATGTTATTTCCCGCCGCTAAAACGATCATCAAAATAATAAATGGTTGGCGCATTATTACCGACAGTGAAATTTTATCGTTTGACGAGATGCTTTTATTCCCTTCCCTTTTTTCATCATATTCAGGAGAGGCCGAAAAGAGACGCGCAGTGAGAAAATAATAAGCGTTGCATAAATAACAGGTTGCGGAGATATACAATAACGTTACGAAACCATATTCAAATAACAACATGCCAAGCGCGGGGCCGACGACCATTCCCAGTAGATCCAACCGGGTCAACAGGTTAGCGTCATATTCAATACGACGACTGCGCCCGGCGATCAGCTTTTCCATGGCGACCAGCGTCTGAGCGTTGCCGGTTGAGATGACGGCGCCCAGCAGGCCGCAGGCTATCGCCAACGTCAGGGATTCATTGGAGAAATTGAGTACCAGACAGAGCAGCAGACAGCCGAAGGCTTTGGCGGCGTCGGCGGTGATGGACACCGGGCGGATGCCGATGCGATCGATAAATGCGCCCAGCGCCGGGATCATCACCAAGCGCGGTAGCCACCAGATCGCGTAGGACAGCCCCGAATAGGTCAGACTCTGCGTTTGAGCATACACCGCCACCGGGATCAGAAAGGTCATTAATCCGTCAGCAATAAAAACTAAAGAAAGAAAAGAAATTAAAACCGGGTTCATAATAAATATACCGCTGACAATGATATTTGTGTTTTGTAAATTAAAAAAATGACAAAATTCGGCGCGATGAAATAAAAGAATCGTCATATAAAAGACAGCATCAATATAATAATAGCCTTTTGGAAAAGTAAATATTTATTTATTGAAGAATACGGTTTTTCACCGTTTATCGCTGTCGCAATTAATCAGGGTATTATCTTGGTTGATGATGTCTGGAAACATCATTGTCACAGAGAAAGGGTTATGCTGATGCGCATAATAAAGAGGCGTAGCCTGGAGAAAATCTGATGGATATCACCGATTTTGAACAAACGTTGAGCCGCTACATTGCGGAACGACTGGCGGATGCGCAGGATGGCGCGCACGACCATCACCATCTTTGCCGGGTCGCGGCGAATGCCCGGCACATTCAGCAGCGGGAAGGGGGCGACTTGCGGGTGATTGTCGCCGCTGCCTGGCTGCACGATATTGTGCAGGTTCCTAAAAATCATCCCGATCGTTGTCGCGCTTCGCGTATGGCGGCGGAAGAAGCGGTGCGGATCCTGCAAACCCGTTTTCCGGTATTTCCCGCGACGTTGCACGCCGCCGTGTTTCATGCCGTGGAAGCGCACAGTTTCAGCGCCGGGATGACGGCGCAGACGTTGGAGGCGCAGGTCGTGCAGGATGCCGATCGTCTCGATTCCCTGGGCGCATTGGGGGTGGCTCGTGTGTTCTATGTCGCGGGATTGATGTCGCGCCCGCTGTTTGAACCGCAGGATCCGTTTGCGACCGCACGTCCGTTGGATGATCAGCGTTATACGCTCGATCATTTTCGCGTCAAATTGATGCGCCTGCCGGAGCTGATGAACACGGCGGAAGGCCGGCGTATTGCTGAAACCAATGCGTCCTGGATGATCGATTTTCTGTCCAAGCTGGCGGGCGAAATCGACGGTGAACCCTTACAGGCATCGACGTGGGTACGTGAGCATTTCGCTCGCTGGCATCCCTGGTTGTCGTGATGGACGGTTGCCCTGACCGGGGTCAAGGCGCCGGTGTGGCCCGGTGACGATAATAGACGCCTGATTTCCACCGGCTGGAGATGAACGATGCACGTTGATTTGCCTCAGACTGCTCCTGTGACGTCTTCCGGTCTGCATGTTCGTGATGTGTGGCTGGAGAGCCCAACCGGGCAGCGTCTGCTGCATCAGGTCAGCTTTTCGCTGCCGCCGTCTTGTTGTCTGGGGATGGTTGGCGAGAGCGGCAGCGGCAAAAGTCTCACCAGTCAGGCGTTAATGAACCTGACCGGGCCGGGGTTTCGCCGTGGCGGCGAAGTGCTGCTGGAGGGACAATCGCTGTTGGCGTTGGATAACCGCGCCATGCGGCGTCTGTGCGGCAGCCAATTGGCGCTGATTCCGCAACAGCCCATGACCGCGTTTGATCCGCTGCAACGGGTGGGAAACCAGATTGCCGAAACCTTGCGCCAGCATGTGCCGCTGAGTGCCCGACAGGCGCGAGAACAGGCGATAACGGCAATGGAACAGGTTCGATTGCCGCATCCCGAGCAGTTGTATCGTCGTTATCCTTCCGAACTGAGCGGCGGCATGCTGCAACGGGCGGCGATCGCCCTGGTGTTGGCGCTACGCCCGCGTTGGCTGATTGCCGATGAGCCGACATCCGCGCTGGATGAGGACAACCGCCGGGAGGTGGTGCGTCTGTTGCAGGATTTGCGGGCGCAAGGGTGTGGGCTGTTGTTGATCTCTCATGATTTTTCTCTGCTGGATCAGATGGCGGATCGTCTGGTGGTGATGCAGCAAGGGCGCAGCGTGGAGTATGGCGAGTATGCCTCTCTGTTGCACGTGCCGCGTCATGCCTGCACCCGACAGTGGGTGGCATCGGTACAGGCGTTGGCGGGGATGGTCGCCGTCGATAAGGAGCCGTAAGTTGATTGAGGTCGAAGCGCTGTCGTACAGCTACGGTGCAACGTCGGTTCTGCGCGATATTCATTTGCATGCCCGGCGGGGCGAATTCACCGGGATTATTGGGCCGAGTGGTTGCGGCAAGAGTACGTTACTGCGGATCCTGCTGGGCATGGAGACGCCGACGCGCGGCGCGGTGCGCATCAACGGGGTGGATATCCATGACCGGCGCCGCAGAGCGTCGGGGTTGCCGGTGACGGTGGGCGCGGTATTTCAGGATTATGTCTCTTCCGTCAATCCACTGATGACCGTGGCGCAGATCGTCGCCGAACCTCTGCGGCTGTGTAAGGAGGCGGTGCAAGACGCCCGGAACGCGGTGGCGTGCCGGCTGAATGATGTCGGCCTGAGCGCCGACCTGTTGTCGCGTTATCCGCATCAGTTGAGCGGCGGGCAATTGCAGAGGGTTTGTCTTGCCCGGGCGTTGGTGGCGCAGCCGCAACTGCTGGTGCTGGATGAAGCGCTCAGCGCGCTGGATGCCGCCGCTCAGATGATGATCCTGCGTGGTTTACGCCGACACACCGAGATGACTTGCCTGTTCATCAGCCATGACCGGGCGATGGTCAACCGTTTGTGTCAGCGGGTATGGCGTATTGACAGCGGGGAGGGGAGACAGGTACCGGCGGCATAGTTGATGCCTGCGGCGGCGGATCAGCGGGTTTACCGTCGATGTGGCGCGCTCAACCGTAGGGGGCGTATCCTGTTTCATCATGAAGTGACCGCCGTTGCGGTCACTTCGTCGTTATGGGGTATGGCGGGGTTAACTGAGTCGCAGGCGGTTTTCCTGCGGCGAGTCGATCTGGAAGACACGAACAGAGTCCCGCAGCTGTTCACCCAGTTCGGTCATCGACTGTGCTGCGGTGGCGGCCTGTTCTACCAGGGCGGCGTTCTGCTGGGTGACTTGATCCATTTGATCGATAGCGACGCTGATCTCTTTGATGCCGTTGTGCTGTTCGTTGGATGCCATAGAGATTTCCGCCACGATGTCGGTCACTTTGGTGACGGAACTGACAATCTCTTCCATCGCCTGATTGGCGTTGTCCGCGTGATGTGAACCGTCGGTGATTTTTTCCACCGTCCCTTCGATCAGCGTTTTTATCTCTTTGGCGGCGTTGGCGCTCTTTTGCGCCAGATTACGCACTTCACCTGCTACTACGGCGAACCCTTTACCTTGCTCGCCGGCGCGCGCCGCCTCTACTGCGGCGTTCAACGCCAGGATATTGGTCTGGAAAGCGATGCCTTCAATCACCGAAATAATGTCGACGATCTTTTGTGAACTGTCTGAAATCTCGTGCATGCGCTTGAGCATGTCGTTCACGATGCCGCCGCCGCGTTGCGCGGTTTGTGACGTCTGGTGCGCCAGCTCGCTGGCTTGATGGGCGTTGTCCGCGTTGCGTTTCACCGTCTCTGTGATTTGTTGCATGTTGGACGAGGTTTGAACCAGCGATGCCGCCTGTTCTTCCGTGCGTTGCGACAGGTCGCTGTTGCCCTGAGCGATTTCATCGGCGGCCAGCGAGATGGATTCGCTGCCCTGAATAATGTTTCTGATAGTGTCCTGCAGGCGTCCGTTCATGAATTTCATTGTCGCCAGCAGGCTGCTGTTGTCGCCGTTGCGTAACGCGATTTCTACATTCAGTTTGCCTTCGGCGATGTGGTTCATGATATTGGCGGCATAAGCCGGTTCGCCGCCTAACTGACGTGACAGGTTGCGGGAGATCAGGGTGGCGATAACGCCGGTGGCGATCAACGCCAGCAGCAGCAAACCAGATAACAGATAAACGGCCGTATGGTAGGACTGTTCGGACTCTTGCGCCGCCTGATCGCTACTGACGATTTCCTGGTCGACCAATGCCGCCAGATCCTTCATCAACTGTGAACGGTATTTGGATGATACCGCACCGCTGATCTTGCTGGCTTCGTCCAGTTTCTCGCTATTGACGGCATCGATCACTTTGGCATTGACGTCGACGAAGTTTTTAAAATTGTCCACGACCCGATTGAAAATGGCTTGTTTATCAGCGCCGTCGTTTTTTACCAGCTTGGCGTAATTAGCCTGGGCGGTAAGAAAAATATCCTGATTTTGCAGCAGTTCTTTGCGATGTCCTTCCCGCTCATCCGGGGTTTGGGAAGCAATATACTGCACTTGTTGCAGACGAAGTTCCGACAAGACACCGCGCATTTCCAGCGTATAGCGCACGGAAGGAAGTTGGTTGCTGCGGAAGTTGTCGATATGGGCATTGCTGGCGCCGAGCTGGAGCAGAGAAACGATGCCGAGCAGCAACATCATTACCATCAATACGGAGAATCCACATAACTGTTTGACGAAAACGGTCATTTGCGAGAATTTTTTCATAACGGTTTGCTTTCCTGGGAAGGGATTCATCAAGTAACGGCATTCTGGGAGGTAACTTTATTGCCGATGGATTGGGGTGTGATTGATATATCAATATTGGCCTAATAAATAATCAGGGTCTTTATATTCTATAAGAGAAAATATCTTCATGATAAGAAAGGGTATTGGACGGACAGGCGAACAATATTTATCTGCTTATGAATTGTGTCATGACAAAAATAGTCATTTTTATAGATCATGCGGTTACTCAATTGTGTTATGCGTCTCATCGCATTCCGTTTTTTTTATTTCATCTTGCGCTTATTTAAATATACCCCAAATAATTCGCGCCGCAGGACGGCGGCAAGTGAGTGAATCCCGATGAGCTGACTCAGGTATGTGATTCGGGTGAGCTAGTGCAGCCAACACACCTGCAACGTGACGTATGATGGGTCGGTATAACACGATAAAAAATCGTTTATCGGTTATTCGCCGTATAAAAATATTTTATTTCCAATATTGATTGGATAACGATTTATCAATGAGGACGGCGGTGGTGGATATATCGGCGGTTTGCCCGCCGATGGGTTATTCAAGATAAAAAACAGGCTGTAATTCTTCGCTGATTGGGCTGTCGTCCGGATTGGCAGGCATTACGTCTTTCATGTATTTCCACCAGCGCTGACAGGCTTCAGTGTGTGCAATCGCATTCCAGCGCTCTTCGGATTCAATCTCCACATAGCCGAACAGCAGATGACGTTGCTTATCCAAGAAGATGCTGTAGTGGTGCGCGCCGTGCGACTTCAGTGCTTCCGCCAGTTCCGGCCAGATGGCATCGTGCCGACGCTGATACTCGTCATGACATTCTGGAAATACCTGCATGACAAAGGCTTTTCTGATCATGGTGCATATCCTGTTCAGGCGGCGTCGTCTTGTCAGCGTCGCCGCCTTATGGCGTTGATAGGGCTTACTGTTTTAGCGCCGCCGCCATCGGGTTGACGCCGAAGCGTTTGCCCAGCGAGATCAGCTCTTCGGTGCTGATGGTCTGCTTTTTCCCCCCCATCGCGCGGACTTTCACCATGATTTCCGCGGATTTCTCGGCGGTATCGATCAGGCCGAAAGCATCGTCCAGTGACGGGCCGGTACCGAAAATACCATGGAACGGCCACAGCACTAGCGAGTGATGATGCATCTGTTCGGCGGTGGCGGCGCCAATGGCGTCGGTGCCGGGCACCATCCAGGGAACGATGCCGACGCCGTCAGGGAAGACCACCAGACACTCGGTACTGCCTTCCCACAGTTCGCGGGTAAACGTAGCGCTGGTCAGTTCCAGTACGTAGCTGAGGGCAATCAGGTTGGTGGCGTGGCAGTGCATGATGACTCGATCGCGCCCGCCGCTGACTCCGATGCGTACAATGTGCGACTGAAAGTGCGCCGCCAGTTCGGAGGTGGGCAGGCCGCCGGCGGTCAACCCCCAGAAAATGCGGTAGCCGGCGCCGTTTGCGTCCACTTGCAGCAGTACCAGGTTTTCCGCCGGATCTAGCTGCACATTGCGAAAGAATTTGCCGGAGCCGGTGACGATAAACCAGCCATTCGCCAGCTCGGGCATCGGCTGCGACAGCGCTTCATGGCGCGGCTGGGGATAAAAATCGCTTTCGTAGGGAGTGATGTCCTCGGTCGTCAGACGCAGGCTGATGTTGCCGCCGTTGCGTTCGTCCCAGCCTTTGAGCCACATGTCGCCGGTGGCTTTGACCATGCCCTGGACGAACCAGGAAGAGAGAATGGATTGCATAGCACAGTGTTCCTTAACGTTGACGGAGGACGGTGGTTTCATATTCGCGCACGCTTTGCAGCCATTCGCTGCCCGGCGTGACGTCCTGCTGCTGGCAGTAGTATTCCCAGACGGCCTGCCACGGCAGCGATTTTTGTTCTTCCAGCAGCGCCAGACGCGCGGTGTAGTCGCCGTCCTGTTCCAGTTTGCGCAGGCTGTCGGTCGGTTCCAGCAGTGCGCGCAGCAGCGCTTTTTTCATGTTGCGGGTGCCGATCACCCAAGCCGCGATGCGGTTGATGGAGGCGTCGAAGAAATCCAACCCGATATGAACCCGGTCGAACAGGCCGTGGCGCACGATCTCGTGGGCGATGGCCTGAGTTTCATCGTCCAGCAGCACTACATGGTCGCTGTCCCAGCGCACCGGGCGGCTGACGTGCAGCAGCAGGCGGGGAACGAACAGGCTAGCGCTGGAAATCTTGTCGGAGATGACCTCCGTGGGGTGAAAGTGGCCGGCATCCAGACAGAGCGCGGTCTGACGGCTGGTGGCGTAGCCCAGGTAGAATTCGTTGGAGCCGACGGTGAAGCTTTCGGCGCCCAGCCCGAACAGCTTGCTTTCTACGGCGTCGATGTGGTGAGCCGGATCCAGCTGTTCGGCGATGACCTCATCTAATGCGTTCAACAAGCGCTGGCGAAACGCCAGACGATCGACGGTCAGATCTTTCATGCCGTCCGGGATCCAAATATTCATGACCGACGGCGTGCCCAGCTCGCGACCGAAATAGGCGGAAATGCGGCGGCTGGCCTGGCAGTGTTCAATCCAGAAACGGCGTATGTTTTCATCCGGGTGCGACAGGGTAAAGCCGTCGCTGCTGAGCGGGTGGGAGAAGCAGGTCGGATTGAAGTCCAGCCCCAGCGCGTTTTCCCGTGCCCAGTCCACCCAGCGGCTGAAGTGGCGCGGCTCGATGGCGTTACGCGCCACCGGTGTATCCGATTCCAGATAGATAGCGTGCAGATTCAAGCGTTTGGGGCCTGGGATCAGGCGCAGCGCCTGTTCCAGATCAGCACGCAGTTCGTCGGCGTTGCGCGCCTTGCCGGGGTAGTTGCCGGTGGCCTGAATGCCGCCGGTCAATGCGCCACCCTGCTGTTCAAAACCGGCGACGTCGTCTCCCTGCCAGCAGTGCATGGAAACGGGGATCTGGTCGAGCCGACGTAAGGCCGCGTCCACATCCACGTTCAGTTTGGCATAGCGTTCTTGTGCCAGACGCCAGGCGGTTTCAATGGCTGTATTCATACGGTGAGTTCCTCATTAATCTGGCAAAGCGCCTGGAAACGGCGCCAATGGCCAGTGAAATCAATATCCTGACGGGGGGTATAGTGTTGCAGCGGGAAGCTGTCGGGCAGCAAACGGCGGAACGCCGCCAGATCGGCCACTTCGCCCTGGGCGATCAGCTGGCAGCCGATATTGCCGAGAGTGGAGGCTTCTACCGGGCCGGCCACCACCGGAATCTGGCACACATCGGCGCAAAGCTGATTCAGCAGCCGGTTCTGGCCGCCGCCGCCCACCACGTGCAGACGGCGGATCGGCGACTGACGCAGCGATGCCAGCGTCAGCAAGCCCTGCCGGTAGCCGAACGCCAGACTATCCATGATGCAGCGCGTCATCGCGGCAGGCGTTTGCGGCACCGGTTGCCGGTGCTCGCGGCAAAAATCGCGGATCGCCTCGCTCATGGATGGCGGATTGATGAAGCGCTCGTCGTTCGGATTGATAAGGCTGGCGAAGCCGGTTTCCTGTTCTGCCGCCTCCAACAGCGCCGGCAGATCGTTCACCTGCTGTTCCTGGCTGATACGTTGCAACAGCCACAGCCCCATGATGTTTTTCAGGACGCGATAACGCCCGTTGGTTCCGCCTTCATTGGTGATGTTGGCAGCCATCGCGCGTTCGCTGATGAACGGCGTTGGGCTTTCGATGCCGATAAGCGACCAGGTACCGGAGCTGAGGTAGGCGCTGTCGTCATCGTTCAGCGGGGTGGCGACCACTGCGCTGGCGGTGTCGTGACTGGCGACGGCAATCACTGGGATGCGTGCGCCGCTGGGGGCGAGCCAGTCGCCCAGAGGATCGCCGGGCTGGCTCGGCGCCGGCAGCCAGTGTGCCTGAATGCCGAGGTAATCCAGCAACAGCGGATCCCAGTCACCGCGGGTCAGATTCAGCATCTGGGTGGTGGTGGCGTTGGTGTATTCGCTCGCAATCCTGCCGGTCAGCCGATAGTGAAAGTAGTCGGGGATCATCAGCAGGTGCGCGATTTGCGCCCAATCTTCCGGTTGTTGCTGGCGCAGCGCCCAGAGCTGGTAAAGGGTGTTGAACGGCAGAAACTGAATGCCGGTGTGACGATAGAGCGTGTCGCGTCCGAGATCGGCAATGACCTGTGCCATTACGCCGTCGGTGCGGTGATCCCGATAGGAATAGGGCGGCCCGATACGCTGGCCCTGTCGATCCAGCGCTACCATATCCACTCCCCAGCTGTCGATGCCGATGCTGGCCGGCCGGATCCCGCGCCGATCCACTGCATTTAGACCCTGCAAAATCTGCCGCTCCAGCGCGTCCAGATCCCACAGGTGATGCCCGTGATCAATCACCAGACGATTGCTGAAACGGTGGATCTCCTCCAACGAGAGACGCCGGGTGTCCGTGTCCAGCGACGCCAGCATTACCCTTCCGCTGGATGCGCCGAGATCAACCGCCACGCTGTGTGTTATCGCCATTGCCCGCTCCCTTGTCGTTCTATTATGTCGGGCAGTGTAGGGAAGATAGTCGGGGGGCACCTTTGGGTGAGTGCCATCTGTGAAAACGGGTTGGCAAAATGACAAAGCTGGCTGTGAAATCGCTCACATTCCGGGGTGAGAAGCGCGGGGAAAACACCTGTGATCCTAACCACATTTCAGTAATTTAACGGCGCGATCTTGAAAAAATGACATCACTCCGGCCGGGGCGCGGCGCTATTTTAAGGCGTGGGTGCCCGGCACTGGCTACTATCGTTCACAGACTATCGGTTTACCGGCGTAACAGTCTGGCAATAGAGGCAGGCGGAGGGGCAACATGACGATACTTCATGGCGATGAGTTTTTTGTTTCGCAGGCGACGACGGTGGCGGTGGAGCCTCGTATGCCCCAGAGCGCATTTCCGGAGCATTACCACGATTTTTGGGAGATTGTGGTGGTGGATCAGGGTGCCGGGGTGCACGTATTCAACGATCAACCCTATGTGTTGTGCAGCGGCGCGGTGTTTTTCGTGCGTGACAACGACCGTCACCTGTTCGAGCAGGTTGAGGAACTGCACCTGACCAACGTGCTGTATCGCTCGCCGCGCGGCTTTCGCTTTCTGTCCGACATCGCGCCGTTTCTGCCTTACGGCCCGAACGGCGAATGGCTGGGGCAATGGCAGGTCAACAATGGAACCCGGCAGCAGGTAAAACAGCTGATTTTGCAACTGGCCGGGCAGGCCCGTAGCGAGCGTCCGGAGGACATTGCTACCAGTGAAAGCCTGTTCCTGCAGATTTTGGTGCTGTTGCGGCAAAAAGGGTTCCGTACCCAGAGCGACGGCAGCGCAGCGCAGGGGATTCAGGCGTTGCTGGGCTGGTTGCAGAATAATTTCTGTGAGGACGTGAACTGGGATGCGTTGGCGGAGCGTTTTTCGCTGTCGTTGCGCACGATGCATCGGCAGCTCAAACAGCACACCGGTATGACGCCGCAGCGTTATCTGAACCGTCTGCGCTTGCTGGAAGCCCGCCGTCGTTTGCAGCAGAGCGACGATTCCATCACCACCATCGCCCATGATTGCGGCTTTAGCGACAGCAACCATTTTTCGACGCAGTTTCGCAAGGCGTTCTCGTTGGCACCCAAATCGCTGCGTCACCGGGCGCAGCATGAGGAAACCATCCAGTAGGTAGCCCGCCGTCAGACGCGATCCGTTGCGACGGGGGCGGGCACTCGCTGGCAGAGACAGGTGTAAGAGAGCGTGCAATCCCGCGGACTGAAGTTACAAACAGAAGACTATTTCCTGACCGAAAAAAATGCGGTCACGGTGGCGGAACGCAGCCCTCAGCCTGCGTTCCCGCTTCATCATCACGATTTCGACGAACTGGTGATTGTCTGGCGTGGCAACGGCCTGCATATCTGGAACGACGTCCCCTATCGCATTACCTGCGGCGACCTGTTTTATGTAACCGCCAACGATCGCCACAGCTACGAATCCGTCCATGAACTGGAACTGGACAATATTCTCTATATTCGCCCGCGCCTGACCTTGCCTACCGACTGGCAGAACCTGCTGCCGGACGGTGGGGTGGCGCAACAGCAACGCTATTGGCGGCTGGGGAAACAAGGGATGGCGATTATCCGCGATCGGGTGGAGTCCTTGACGCAGGAGTGCATGAAGTCCGATCCGCTGTCGTTGCAATTGAGTGAAGTGCTGCTGATGCAAATCGCACTGCTGGCGCTGCGCTATCGTCACGCGCCCGGCGAGACGCAACTGGCGGATGCCCATCAGCTTGACCTGTTGATGAATGCGTTACGGGATAGTATCGCCCAGCCTTTCCGGCTAGAGGCGTTTTGTCAGCAATATGGGTTCAGCATGCGCAGCCTGCGCAGTCGCTTCAAACAGCAAACCGGTATGAGCGTTTCGCAGTATCTGCGCCAGCTACGGCTGTGCCGGGCGATGGAACTGTTGCGTTACGACCGTCAGACCATCAGCGAAGTGGCGGCGCAGTGTGGTTTTGACGACAGTAACTATTTTTCAGTGGTATTCCATCAGGCGTTCGGCGTGACGCCCAGCAGTTACCGGCAACGTTTTCAAACTCGAAGCGTTGCCGGTACGGCGTGTTCAGACGTGGATATCGGCAACCGTTGACAGCAACTGGCGCGTGTAAGGATGCTGGGGGTGATTAAATATCTGCTCAACCGTGCCGCGTTCCACCACGTCGCCGCTTTTCATCACCAGAATGCGATGGCTCATATGCTGTACCACGCCCAGATCGTGGGAGATGAAAACCATCGACAACCTGAGCCTCTGTTGCAGCGCCACCAGCAAATCCAGTACCTGCGCCTGCGTGGTGACATCCAGCGCCGACACCGGCTCGTCACAGATCAACACCTCCGGCTCCGCCGCCAGCGCCTGCGCGATGGAAACACGCTGACGTTGGCCGCCGGACAGCGAACGCGGCCGGCGGGAAAGCAGCGTCGGCGATAATCCCACCAGTTCCAGTAGCGCCAGAATGCGTTGCCGACGGGCTTCCGGTGTGAGGTCGCGTCGCAACCGCAAGGGTTGCTGCAGGATTTGCTCGAGGGTGAATTGGGGATCGAACGAGCTTAACGGATCTTGCGTAATGGTTTGGATCCGGGCGCGCAGCGGGCGGCGTTCTCGCTCGGGCAGCGCGCTCCAAGGGCGTTCGCCAAGCAGGACTTCGCCGTTGTCCGGCGGTTGTAGCGCCAAAATGACTTTGCCCAGCGTGGTTTTGCCGGAGCCGGATTCGCCGACGATGCCCAGCGTTTCGCCCCGTTCTAGCACGAGCGAGAGCTGATTGACCGCCGTCATCCGGCTGCCGTCCGGCCGTTTGAAGCTGACCGAGACGCCATCCACCCGCAGCGCCTGCCTGGGGCGTTCGGTCTGTTCCGATAGTGAAGAGAGCAGCGTGGCGGCGTGCTGGCTCAGCGGGTTCTCGCCCGCCAGCCAGTTCCCGCGCGTAGCGGCAGTCGGGATCGCCGCCAGCAGACGATGGGTGTAGGGATGCTGCGGCGACGTCAGGATCTGGCGCGTCGGGCCGCTTTCCACCAGTGCGCCTTTTTGCATCACCATCACGCGATCGGCGATTTGGGCCACCACCGCCAGATCGTGGGTAATCAGTAACACGCCATGGCCAGCCTGCGCCAGCGCGGTAAACAGTTTCAGTACCTGCTGGGAAACGGTGGCATCCAGCGCGGTAGTGGGCTCATCGGCGATCAGTAGTTTGGGGCCGCCCGCCAACGCGGTGGCGATCAGCGCTCGCTGGCGCAGTCCGCCGGACAGCTCGTGCGGATACTGGGCGGCGCGGATATGCGGTTCGGGAATACCGGCTTGCTGGAGCAGTTCCGCCACGCGGGCCGGAACCTCGGCGCGCGGCAGCAGTTTATGCGTCAGCAGCGGCTCCGCCACTTCCTGACCGATTTTGCGCAGCGGATCGAGCGAGACCAGCGCATCCTGTAGAACAAAGCCGATTTCCCGGCCGCGGATGTGGCGCCATTGCCGATCGCCGAGCGTTTGTAAATCGCAGAGACTACCGTCGTGGCGCGTCAACTCGATGGCGTCAGCCGTCACTTGCGAATGCTCGCCCGCCAGGCCGACCAGCGTCCGGGCCGTCACCGATTTGCCGGAACCGGATTCACCGACCAGCGCCAGTATCTCGCCGGGATTGACCTGGAACGACAGATTGCGCACGGACTCCACCGGCCCGGTCGGGCTGGGGAACGTCACGTTCAGGTTCGCGACCCGCAGTAGCGGCGGCGGTGTTGCCGCTGTGGTCGTTTGGCTCATACTTCCCCTCTGGCGAGAATAGCCTGCAGGCGACGCCCCAGCAGGGTGATGACGATGACCGACAGGGCGACGACGGTCGCCGGGAACAGGCTAACCCAAGGGGCGATATCCAGAAAATTGCGGCCATCCGCCAGCAGCGCTCCCCATTCCGCGGTTGGGGGAACGACGCCCAGACCGAGAAAACTCAGCGCAGAAGCGGCAAGCACCGCATGGCCGACGCCGATGGTGGCGAGGATCAATAGCGGGCGCAGCGTGTTGGGGATGATATGCCGGACGATGATATACAACGGGGGTTCGCCCAACGCGATGGCGTGTTCCACATAACCGGACAGCTTCACCTGTAACACCTGCGAACGCACCAGCCGGGCGTAACCGGCGACGCCGGATAGCCCGACCGCCAGCAGCGTGTTCTCCGGGCCACGGCCCAGCACGGCGATAACCAGCAATGCCAGCAGCAGTTCCGGGAAGGCCAGCATGATATCCAGCAGACGTACCAGTACGCGCTGTACGGCGGCCGGCGCCAGCGCCGACAACGTGCCGAATAGGATCCCGCCCAGGCAGGCGATCAGCATGGCGCCCACGCCGATACTCAACGACAACGACGTGCCGTGAACCACGCGGGCGAATACATCCCGACCGAGCGCATCGGTGCCGAACCAATGCGCCGCATCGGGCGCTTGCAGTACGGCGCTGATATCCATCTCATCGGCGGCACGATGGGTGAAGAGTGCAGGGAAAAATACCGCCAGCACCAACAGCAGTACGGCGGCGGCGGGCAGCAACGTAGCGGGTGCCCGCCATGGACTGCGCCAGGTGGTGCGTACTCGCGTACGCGGCAACGTCAGGGGTTCACTGCTCATGAGCGTTCGCCTTCTTTCTCAGACGCGGATCGATGACCAGATACAGGGCATCCACCAGCAGGTTAATCACCACAAACAACAGGGCGGAGAGCATCACCAGCCCCAGCACCAGCGGCATGTCGCGGCTTTCAATGGCATGTAGCGTGACCTGCCCGATGCCGGCGCGGCCAAACACGGTTTCTGTCAGGACGGAGCCGCTCAACACGCTGGCCAGCAACGTGCCGGTCAGGGTGGCGGCAGCCAGCGCGCCGTGTCGTAATCCATGTTTGAACCGCAACCAGGTTTCACTGACGCCGCGGGTTCGCACCGTCAGCGCGAACGGCTGCGATAGCGCCTCTTCCAGCCCATCGCGCAGCACCTGGCTCAACAGCGCCGCGATCGGCAGGCTTAAGGTGATCACCGGCAATACCAGCGAGGCGATGCCGTCGTTGCCAGTGACCGGGAACCATTGCAGGCGGAAGCTGAACAGGCTCAGCAGCACAATGCCGATCCAATAGACCGGCGTACTGAGCAGCGTCAGCTCCAGCCAGGACAATAGCGCCCGCAGCCGATAGTGGCGACCGGCGGTGAGCAGCGCGTTGAGCGTCGCCAGCAGCAGCGCCAGCACCAACGCGCTGAACGCCAGTTTTACCGTTTCACGCATGGCTTCGCCGACCACATCCAGTACCGGCTGGCGATACTGGTAGCTGATGCCGAAATCGCCCTGCAATGCCTGTTGGCAATAGCGCAGGTACTGCATCCACAGCGGCTGATCCAGTCCGAATTGATGGATCAGCGCCATCCGATAGGCTTCATCCACCACGTTTTCACCGCCGCTGAGGATGGCGACCGGGTCGCCGGGGATCATTTTGACGGCGATAAACGTCAGGGTGGCCGCGCCCCAGAGCACAGCCACGATGGTGAACAGACGTTGTAGCGCCGTTACGGCCAAATTACGGTTTAATCCAGACATCATAGAAGTTCGGTTTCGCATTGGTGGCCCAGCTGATCCCCTGTACTTTTTTCGACAGACCCAGCTGGTAGGCCGGAACCAGTAGTGGTACCGCGTAGGCCTGCTCGATGAGCGTCTTCTGGATATCGCTGTAAAGCTGTTTACGTTCCGCCTCCGGCGCACCGATTGCTTTTCTCAGCGTCTCATCCAGCGCGCTGGTGCGCGTGAAGTTGTTGCCGTTGGGCGGGATGTAGGCGGAATCGAACACCGTTCGCAGGATGTCCGGCTCGGCGCGCACAAAGTAGTTGGACGCGGCGTCATAGTCGTTGTTGTTGCTACGGCTGGTATAGGTACCGCTATCCACTGGGTTAAGTTGTAAATCGAAGCCTGCCTGCTTCACCTGGTATTGCACCGCCTGGAATAGCGTGATGTCGGTGGATTCCACCGAACTGGTGCTGTAGAGCAACGCTACGCTCAGGCGTTTGCCGTCTTTGGTGCGGTAGCCTTCGCTATCTTTGGTTTTCCAACCTGCTTCATCCAACAATTGATTGGCTTTCTGCAGATCGAATTTCCACAGCGACGCTACCGTCGGATCGTAGTATAGCGTTGATGGGCCAAGCACGTTGCTGGCCGGTTGCAGCGCGCCGAAAAACGCCACTTTGGTGGCCGACGCTGCATCTACGGCGCGCAGGAATGCCTGGCGTACCTTGAGGTCTTCAAAGGGGCCGCGGGTGGTGTTGAGATACAGAACGCGGTTGACGCCGGGGTTTTCCCGCGTGATGACATTCAGCCGTGTGTCTTTTTTCACGGAGGCGATATTGGCGGGCGGCACTGCATCGATAGCCTGCACCTGGCCGCTGTTGAGTGCGCCGAGGCGCACGGACGGTTCGGGCAGGTATTTAAACTCCAGCCGATCCAGATAAGCCGGGCCGGTGTGTGCGGCGTAACCCGGGCCCCAATGGTAGTCCGGGCGTTTTTTGAGCTTGCTGCCGTTGCCTTTCACGAAGGATTCCAGAATGAACGGGCCGGATCCGACCACCGTGTTGCTGGTGTTGGGTGTGTTCTTCAGATAAGTCGGCGACTGAATGCCCAGATAGGGCAGGCTCAACCCTTGCAGCAGCGGCGCGAAGGGGGTTTTGTAACTAATGATCACGGTGTAGTCGTCGGGTGTGGTCACGCTGTCGATCGGGCCTAGCAGCGATTTGGCGTAACTGGAGGTGGTTTTCGGATCGAGAATTCTGTCCAGGTTGTATTTCACGGCGGCGGCGTCCAGCTTGGTGCCGTCGCTGAAGGTGACGTCTTGACGCAGATGGAAAACGTAGCGGGTATTGTCGCTGTTGATTTCCCAGCGTTCTGCCAACCATGGTGTATAACGATTGTCTTCAGCCTGGCCGACCAGTGAATCCACGACATTGCGGGAAACCAGCGCGGCCACGGAGAAAGCGGTAATGGAAGGATCGATAACCGGTGTGTCGCTGCCCAGACCCACCGTCAGGGTGCCGCCGGAGACAGGCTTAGGCGCATCGGCGGCGTGGGCGCCGGGAAAATTGCTGGCCAGCACGGCAACCAGACCGGCGGCAAGCAATGTCATTCTCAATGGGGCTGTTGTCGTTGATCGTATTGCCATTCCCTGAATCCTCTGCGTCATTGTTTTATGGAAGTATTGCTGACGAATTCATTTTGGGGAGTACGTTGAATAGAGTAAAAGTCTAAAAAATTATGTTTAGTGATTAAAAAGTTATATGCACGGTCGGCACCGGGGAAGTCGATGCAGGTGATGAACCTCGGCGGAAGGGGATATAACGTTAGCGCTGGTGGTGAGGGAAGAGGGTGGGTCACGTTGTGAATGGCCCACCCAGTAAACGCCAATTAGTGCGCCGTATGCAGTTTCAGGTCGCGGTCTTCATCCTGATGTGTGATGCGATTGCGCAAATCGCGCCGTGCCAGTTCCGCTACCCAGAAACAGAACATGTGGCCGAAGATTTCGGAGAAATGTTCGGCGAACGGTTGATCCCATGGCGCGGGTACGGTGCCAAACAGCGGCAGCAATACGACGTGGAATACCGCCCACAGTACCAAACCGTAAAAGGCGCCTTGCCACAATTTGATGCGCGGCCAGAATTCGGCGATGACGGTATAAAGAACGGTAAACGTAATGGAAAAACCGAAATGCATGATAAAGCTCATGATCGGCCGTGGGTTGCCATTAAACAGATAGCTGATATGCGACATGTCGAAAGACATACCCAATTGTTGCAGTAACTGTTGTGGCGGGTTGGTGAGATCCCTGGCGGGGGTTCTGGGAGGAAAAGGTATTTCCCAGCCGAATTTCGCAATTGCGCAAATAATACCCGCAATAATGCCCAAAATAATTGCCAGGATGATTTTTTCTTTAACGGTTCGTGCCTGCATTATTATTTCTCCTTTAATAACGCTACGAGTTAAACAATATCTGATCTGCCAGGATGGCGATAACCCGCCCAAAGGCGCCTTGTTATATGTCAGACCAGGTCATAATATAGTGATTATATTTTTTCGTCACGCTATCTATTTGTTTTAAATTGACTATGTAAATAGTTTGCTAATGATGGCGGGTCTTATGGTTATTTGTTTGTCGGATGGATTATATTTCCATTAATAATGTTTCCATCCCTTTAACAAGCATGTTGAATAAACTATATAAACTATTT
>NZ_JAAWVW010000019.1:0-73376 GCF_014855505.1 Musicola keenii
GAACAGATATTCTCATGGGTATTTACAAAAGCAGCTTAAGACAAGATGAAAAAGATCAATCATTAATATATTCAATAAATTGGAATAAGACAGAGATACGCGAAATAATTGATAGAAGAATTAATCACCTAGTAAAAAATAAATATCAATCATCTAAAAACGTTACAATGAGTGATATATTTAACTTTAAAATCAACGATGAAAATGCTGATGAATTCATAATTAACAGAACAATGCTTAGGCCTAGAGATGCAATAAACTTTGTGAATCTTTGCTTGTCAGAATGTGATGGGGATGTTCTCTTAGACAAAGATATCGTAATAATGGCTGAAGAGAAATTCTATTCCGCTAGAAAAAGGGCGTTAGTAACAGAGTGGAAAAGCATATATAGAAACATTGAAGAATATCTAGATGCACTTTCCATAATCCCAAATAAAGAGTTCAATACTATTGAACTGAACTCAACTATAAAAGACAAAATACTAACCTACCTGATAGACAAATCTGCATCTATTGAATCAGATAAAGAGCACGACAAAATAATATTGGATTTTGAAGAACTCTTAAAGGTTTGGTTTACAGTAGGGGTAATAGGGATTAAAAAATCAGACTCTCTGACAATTTACTCATCATTCGAAAAATCGACACTAGACATTACAGATATAAAAAGAACATTTATCATCCACCCATTATTTTTCAGATGAGATATTGTCAGCTATAAAGTAAAAACCTGCTTTCATTGAAGGCAGGTTTTATTTCATTCAGAAATGGCGCATCAAAACTCTTAAAAGGAAGTCTCTACCAGCCCGGTTGGATTTAAATCCGAAGACAATAAGGCAGAGCCAAACCGGTTGATGACCTCGCCCACAGGACGAGGCTTAAAATTGGTAATAAATAACTGAGCTAGGATTCCTCGCTCAGTAAACATTCACTTATCTGAAATCTCTGTTGGCGTACTAACTACCATATGAGAAACAGATTTTATCTCCCATGCTATAGCCTGAAAATCAACGGTTCCATTTTTAGTTTGATGTGGATGTAAACCATGAGATTGACACACAAAAGAAACAGGAATAGAAATACCTGCAGAAGTAAAATAATTCACTGCCTTGGAGAAAAAATCCTTATTAACCAAATCGTTAAAATCAATGTTAACTCTCTTCTCGTTCCCAGTACAATGAATACCAGAACCGGCTTTACCAGATGAATAAAAGGGCATGTTTTTCAAAATATCTTTGATCTCTTTATGCGTACCAGCAAGAATAAAAACACAGATAGTATCTGGTTCCGCCATTTTAACACTAGCAAGCCTTAAAAAATCCTTAAATATATTATCAGGAGTACAATGAGATGATTGTGACCATTTTGTTTCTATCACAATCTGAGCATTTCCCTTCGAGACCCCATCGCCGGAGAGAACCAATGCAAAATCTAACTCTCTTTTCCTCCCTCTATTATCTCGAGAACCATCATTCCTTTGGGGATTCAAAACATCATGAGCAAAATCAGCATAGACACGAGAGCCTTTTACTAACTTTGGGAATGAGCTCAAAACCTGTCCTACAGCAGTTTTTAAAGAACTTTCAGAAAGTAAACCAGCACGATAACAACAAAACTCCATATGCAGCCAGCTTCCAATTGCCTCAGACAAACGGCGAGCGACATTCATTTTCATATAGCATCCATAATAAAAAAAATATAAAAGGCAAACCTAGACCAATATTTACCATCAAAAATATCTAAAAATATTTCTCAGTATATACAAAAAGTATCTTATAGGTATTTTTTAAATGCGCCCATCGTCACCGAGATAACACCACCCAGCAGTATTGC
The DNA here is from genome assembly GCF_014855505.1 of Musicola keenii. Lineage (NCBI taxonomy): Bacteria > Pseudomonadati > Pseudomonadota > Gammaproteobacteria > Enterobacterales > Pectobacteriaceae > Musicola > Musicola keenii. The sequence continues at coordinate 1,834 of NZ_JAAWVW010000019.1, forward strand.
GGCAGGCAAAATCAGCAGATTCGGCCATACAGCCGTTGGCCAGCCGAGATAGAGCATGGTCGGACCGTAGAACGCTGGTTTGATAAAGCGTTTGGCATGGTGATAAAGAAAACTGGATTCATAACCGGCGCCGTAGCGCCGTAAATCGCGCCGAACCAGCCCATCTACAACGCCGGTGATTATGACCAGGACAAAGAGAGGGATTGAGAGAACGAGGATGCACACCCGGATGACGTAGATGAGCGTCACGTACATCATCGCCTCCAGGTACTCCCCCACCCACATCGCCAGGGATCTTCCTGTCTGGCTAATCGCCTCCAGCAGCTCACCACGACGATGGCCTGCTGCCGTTTGGTGAGCCGCACTGCCGTTCAGCCAGCTAATAAAGCCGGTATCAACAAACCCCCACTGATAGACCCGGTTCACTACGTGATTCATCGTGATAACCGGTTCCGACATCAACAAACTGCGGGTAAAGCCTTCTGATAAGTAGGCGCTTTCTGTATGCAGAACTTCACGGCTATGCTCCGCCCCAGCTGTCGGCCAAATCAGCGTCATGCAGGCAAACTCAACAATAATGCTGACCAGCCACGCCGCCAGAAAAATCCCCACCAGTTTCCACGGCAAATCCCAGAGCAGAAACATGATCGGCCCTGACTGTTTCGGTGGAGCGGCAGGCCGCTGTTGCTGTGATTGTTGTTGCGTCTGTGCCATCACGCCGCTCCCTGGCTCAAGGGTGCTTCCGCTTCCATGGCAGGTTCAGACCACCAGGACTCAGCCGTTCTGTAGTTACGCTGCATGTATTCCGCTATTTTCTCGATGCTCTCCGGCATCAAGGGATCATTTTCGGATGCCGGCAACGGCATCCGAATCTTCCACAACTTGCCCCCCTCAAGTAACGCAAAGGCCTGCCCTTTCGGCAGGTTGATCACATCTGCCGGCGTTATCATCGGCATCCGCACCGAGCTCACACTGTCCTGGACATTACTGGTGAAATCGCTGCCATGCTCCGGGTTAGACACATCCGTCACACCAGACATCAACGTCTTGGTATAGACGTCGACTTCAGGCAACTGACTGGTGAGCAGCTCGGCGGTGGTGTTCTCACGAACACGCAGCATGATGAGCGAGTTAAAGTTCCCCACAACCTGTGCTGCCTTCGCGGCACTACCGATGCGAGCCTCGATATCTGAAACCGTCTGTGTATATGCCGAAACCTGTATCCCTGCGCCCCCGCCTTTGTTGATCAAGGGAATGAACTCGTCACCCATCAGTTCATTAAATTCGTCGCAGTGGAGGTTAATCGGGGTTTTCTCGGCATTGTCCAGCCCCTCGCCGAGACCAAACTTGTAGATATGGCCAGCTACAGAGACAAGGTCAGCAAACATGGAATTGCCGACCGCGGATCCCACCGCCGCATCTGACAACGCATCCAGGCCGATGTAGACGATGCCTTTCTTACGGATGACATCCAGCCAGTTGAAAATAGGACGAGGGTCGTCCATATCGTCGTAATCCGGTGACAGCAGTCCCGCCGTCTTGCCGGTGGTGAGTTTTTCCAGCAAGGGCAACAAGCTCGCGACGATCTTGTCGAAATAGGTTCTGTCATAGCGCACCGCGGAACGCAGCCCATCCAGTACAGGGTCATATACCAGCGCCTTGGCCGCCTCGCTGCCGAGGACCGTTTCCAGCGCCCAGACTTTCATCGCGTTGGGCTGCCCGGACAAATTGCGGGGAAGATTACGTTCGTCCAGCGTGGCCAACAGGTTCTCGGCGTCTATCAGCAACTGTGGGGCCACTCTGGCCAGCAGGCTCTCCGCATAGCTCTCGTACAACTCCCCAATGTTGGTCACATAACGCAATACCAGGGTGTAATCCGGGCGCTGCCCCTGAGCCACCAGCGCGCGCGCAACGATGTTGACGAAACGCCAGGCAAACTCTTTAAATGCCGCGGAGTTGCCCTCTCCGGACAACTGCCCGGAGATACGTGATGCCACTTCGGACACACGGCTGAACCGCCCAATGGCGTTATATCGGGCGCTGATGTCAGGCCAGCCCAGATGAAATACATAAAACTCATTTTCCCGGCCAGCGCGCCGGGCTTCGGCCCACATACGCCGCAGCAGATCGGCATCCCCTTTCGGGTCAAAGACGATAGTCACGTCCCCCCGCCTGATATCCTGCGTGATCAGCAGTTCAGCCAGTCGGGTTTTGCCAACGCGGGTGGTCCCAATCACCAGCGTATGACCAACACGCTCTCCCAGGTCATAGCTGACATCCTGCTCATCCGGCTCCACACCGTGGTAAATCGAACTCCCCCCCACCGGCGGCAGCGGGCGTGCCGGGTTCAGCGGTGAATCCCAGCGCGTCAACTTACATAGTGCCGGCACATGTTCAAATCGCTGCTCCAGTGATCGGGCCGCCCGATACAGCGCCCCCGGCTGAACAAAATGCGACAGTTCCGGTCGCCGCGCCTCCATCACGCGTTGGGTATGTATTGGTGTCCAGGCAAACCCTTTTCCCAGGAACAGCCGTTTACGGCTGACCGGGATTTGATGACTGGACACAACGTAACGCGGAAGGCGTCGGATATTACGGCGATAACGCAATATCCTTAGCCCCTCCCTCGTCCGTTTCAGGGCCAGTACACCAAATCCAACAGCGGGCACCCAGCTGACGGACGGGGCCAGCGCAATCGACCAGGGTGCAGTCAGGCACAGACAGGTCGCACAGCTGGCGACGACGGCCGTATTCAACTCAACCGCCGGTCGCAACAGGGATTCCATCACATATTTATGGCTCATGACGCGACACCTCCGACGCCTCGCCGATTCGACGGTTCGCGTTCATATTCACAGCCAAAAACCACTGGAACACCAGGTAGAACAACAGAAAACCCAGCCAGTACTGGGTCAACAGTTCGGTGATATGTTCGTTTTCAAGAAAGGCGCGGACATATAGGAAGTAATCAGGCAACGAGAACAACCAAAGCGGGATAACAAGCAGGCATCCGAGACCAAACAGCGGGAAAAGTAGAACGGCCTTATATACAAACAGTACCGCCTCACGACCGGTTGTCACACCAAAGAGTAGAAAAAAACGTGAAACCAGGGGATTCATCATGGTTATTTCCCCTTACCACAGGCACTCAGTCCAATGGCACTCGCGGTAACCAGTACCGGGTAATGCGACAACTTCAGGCGTCGAGCCAGATCGCTGCCATTAACAGGCAAAATGGTGACATCCGGGTAATTGGCCTGAATGGCCCGGAACAGACTCTCATCCAGCACACTGACCATCAGTACCGTCGCTGCCATCTCCTTAAGTTGCGGATAGCAATAACGCAATGTCGCCAGCGATCGCTGATCATCCCCAAACAGAAATAACGGTTGCATACCTGGCAGCGAAACCGCCCGTTCCTGCTCAACACCCGGGGACAATTCCGGGGTGCGGATCGGCATCATGGACGACACGAACGCCCGTCCAGTCGGAGGGGTGTTTTCTGGCATACGAACCTCGTCCTGAACCGGGTTAATTGCCGAAAAATAACGGTCGGTCGACTCCCCACCCAGGTCCGCCACCACCGTTAGCGCCGTAGCGGCAGCCGGCACAACAAAACAGAGAGAACAAAACAAAATACGGATCATTTATCGGGCTCCACCCAGGTCAGTTGGGCCAAGGACGTGGCAGACGCCACAGAAAGGGGTTTCGTTTTCGGGCGAGGATTCCCCATCGCATCCAGCTTGCTGCGAACGATGGCCATATACACCCGGGCAGCCTGTCCGCCGGCAGGATGGTGATAACATCCCGCCGCCCGAATCCAACTCCCAGGACTGGATTCGTAACAGGCACGCAGCAGACGTGCCGCCACACGCAGGTTGAGATAGGGATCAAACGCATCGTGTAACGATGGGAAAAGATGACCATTCCAGCCGAGATTGACCTGGGCGATACCGACATCGATGCGTTTGAGTGGATACACCCGAATAAATGACAGCAGCGCCGCCATCGCTTTTTCACGGGTGTCGTAGCGATATCCGGTTCCGGCGACATTCAGCGTCCATGGCCACGGACGTACCCGACCGCCGGCCAACTTTTTGGAGCTTTCCGCCAACGCCAGCGAGTACAGCGACTCAACCGGGACCTGTTCTTCCTGCGCAATCTGTTGGTAAGCCCAGGGAATATCCAGGTCGGTTGCCGCTGACGCCAGCGGCATAATCAGAGAAGACAGCAGAGTTATCAAAACGCCGCAATTTGCCATCCGCCGTTCTCCCCCTGTTGTAAGACCACAGGCATTTGTCCCTGGCCATACTGCGTCCACAGCCCTTTGTCGTGATTCAGCGTAATCTGCCGGTTACGTACCCGCTCGACCGGGATACGGTGGGCTATCGCCCAGTTACGCACCTTGTCATCACTCCCGTTGCTGTCGACCAGGTAAATGTCTACCGGCCTGTTATCAGCCAGGATAGCGGCGAGACGCGCATCACAACGCGAACAGTTGTCCTGCACAAACAGAGCCAGACGGCCGGACGTGTCATGAGCGATACCGGTCGCATTACCCATATTGACTGCCAGTGAATTCGGGTACAGACGCGTCCACGCAGCGTTCACTTCACGCTCAAATGCCAGCTCTTTTTCAGTCCGCTGGAATTCTTGCTTCACCCACAGTTCGGCCAATTTGCGACGGTCGGTCGGATTATCGCTTTCAATCCCCAGTGCCGTCAGCGGATCGAGACCCGGAGATTGCACGCCTCGCGGTCCCTTCATCAGTTGCTGGTAGCGCTGCCATTCGTTCTCACTCAGCCCCCAGGCGCTGGCCTGACGTTGCTGTTCTTGACGTTGTTGTTCTTCACGGACAATTGACTGCAACTGGGATGACAATGACTGGGATTGCTGAACGCTGGAGTCCTGTTTATCTGCGGCCAACGCTATCGAACAGACGGACAGCAGCAATACGCCACCGGCCAGTTTCCTGGTTTTGTAATTCATGGTGTTACCTCAGGGGAATAGATTGGGAATGGCCGTTGACGGTAAAATGAGCCTGACCACCATCAACAGCCGTCAGTGTCCAGCCGGAAATGCTGTCGCCGGGAGATAAGAGACGAACCTGCGACAATGAAGTTGGCGCATCGGCAGGCGATGCGACCAGAAACATCTGGCCGCCGCGGCGCTCCACGCCATTCACGACGAAAGGCGGAGACAGCAATTTATCCTGCGCTCTAATGCGAGATACCCGCGTCAGGGACTTTTTTTTTACGGTCTCTTTGGCTGCTGAGGCACCTTCTGTCGTCGAAGTCGTAGCTGATTTTTCCGCTTTGCGGTCAGCGGTCATTTTTGACCACTGTTCTTTCCAGTCAGACAGGGCAGTAAACTGAAATTGCAACGTTTCCAGCGTTTTCCGTTCTGCCGCCTGCGCGGCACTCAGACGCTGTATACTCTGTGTATTCTCAGCAACCTGCTGTTGTACCGCGTTACGCGATTGCTCAACTGTCGTTAACCGGTCAGCCAGGGCCTGTGCATCCTGACGAGATAGAAACTCAGCAGAAAAGCCCGTTAGCCGCCCTTCAATTGTCGCGATAGATTCTGACAGCTTGCTCAGATTCCCCGCCCGGAAAGCCGCTTCAAGCGATGTCATCCTGATTTGCTGCAGACTCAGCTCATTGAGCAGATAAGCGTTGCAAGCCAGACTGGCAGTGATGATGACCACTTTCCCGACACGCCAGATAGTCATCAGAAGCGAGGAAAAAGGAGGAGTAGATTTACGTTCACGGCTCTGCCGGAAGATAAACCCGTTTTTTACTGGCTTCTCATCGGGTAACGACGAGACAGCAGGAGAAACGGCGGGCTCCTCAACCGAAAACGAAGTAGCGGCTTCGGTGAGTGTTTCGGTCGTCATAACAACATCCTTTAGCATTTAGCAAATAGCGGACTACTGTCGCGCTACAGTGCTAAATTCAGTCAGCCATGACGAGCCGAAACTCATTTTGTGAAGGATGAAAAAACGTTAACGCCAATAGAGCTTCCCAGACTCTATCGGGGATGCTCCAGGTCACGAGAATGTTGTCACATGTTGAGACCCGATGGATGCCGAACCCCGGAGTTGAAATCCCGGAGTGCAACTGCTCAAATGAACCCATTAGCCGGAACAGTGGTACAGGAACAGGATTGTCATAACCTGGTATGGAAATGTCTGTACAAACAGACAAGCCTGCCAAGCATGAGTGATACAATTCGGCCCCTTATCTACAGATGTGTCCGAAAGCCGCAAGGCGGGTGAAAATTTCAATCTGGATTTTTAATCATGTTAAAACTGGCCAAGCTCAAGAACTTCACCACTCTACCCAATGAAACCATAGTGTTCGCGCCGGGTCTCAATGTGATTGTTGCGGAAAATGGTTGTGGCAAGACTCATTTACTCAAAGCCATCTACTCGTTGCTAAGCGTCAATACCGGTAAGGATCTTTCAAAAACTGTCTTGCAAAAAAGTTATGCCGATAAGCTGATGGGGGTATTTAGGCCAGAAAGCTTGGGACGGCTAGTAAAACGCAAACAAGGGCGTGAGCGCTGTGAAATTCAACTGCAGATGGCTGACTCCCAGCAGAATTGCGAGATCAATTTTGCTTCCAATGCAGCGACCGCTGTTCAGGTTGAACTTGCCCCGCAAGTGAACTTGAGTCAACCTCCCGTCTATTTGCCGACCCGAGAACTGGTCACGCTTTGCCCTTGGTTTATCAACTTGTACGACAACTACCATCTGGAGTTTGAAGAGACTTGGCGCGACACCTGTTCATTGCTGGGGGCGCCGTCGGTAAGAGGCCCACGAGAAAGGTTGGTTGCAGAACTGATGCAACCACTGGAAGAGGCCATGAACGGTAAAGTTTTGGTTGAGGCCAATACGGGACGATTTTATCTACAGCAGTCTGGCCAAAAGTTGGAGATGCCGCTGGTCGCAGAAGGTTTGCGAAAATTGGCAATGCTGACGCGGTTGATCAGTACTGGTGTACTGCTGGAGCAAGGGTATTTATTTTGGGATGAACCAGAATCAAACTTGAACCCAAAATTAATCAAGATGTTAGCCAAAGTGATTCTGTCACTGGCGAAACAAGGGATTCAGATTTTTATCGCCAGCCATTCGCTGTTTTTACTACGTGAGATTGAAGTGTTGGCCCGCAGTGACTATGCAAGCGTGGCTCGCCGTTATTTTGGTTTGAGTCAAGGTGAAGAGGGAACTGTGCTCGAGCAAGCCGATGAGCTGGAAGATATCCAGACACTGGTGTTGCTGGATGAAGAGCTGGAACAGTCAGACCGCTATTTGGGGTTCGGTAAATGACACAGATCACTGAGGGGGCGTTGACGTTTACGTTTCCGGATAACGCACTGGTGTGTAAATACGATGAAACGAGTTTCTATCGCAACCAATTTATCAAGATGGCGAATAGCATCAAAGCGATGGACGTGGTGTATATCGATGCGCGCACATTCTGGCTGATCGAAGTCAAAGATTACCGGGTTCATCGACGCACCAAGTCTATTGAGTTAACCGATGAGATCGCAGCCAAGCTGCGTAATACCCTCGCGGGGCTATGGGCGGCCAAATGCAATGCCAATGATCAGGATGAAAAGCGATTTGCGGCTGAGGCGATCAAAGCGAAAAGGATCCGTGTCGTTCTTCATCTGGAGGAATCACCTCACCTCGATCGTTTGGCTCCGGACCGGTTGCTGAAAGCAGGATTGCAGCAAAAGATGAAACAAAAATTAAAGAGTGTGGATGCTCACCCTTATGTTGTGGATCAGCATTCACTCAAGCCGGAAATGAGATGGACAGTAGAGGGATAACTACCGATAAAGTTAAATCTATTGCCCGACAATCAGCTTACCGACATAATCGCACCCCGCCTGGCCACCGCTTGCTCGACACTGACACATTGGTTGCGTGCTCAGTTGGCCAGCACAGGTACTGGCAGAGTTGTTATCACAGATCTGGTAGGGACACTGGTAGACATTGATGTTCGTAGCTTTGCCCGACGAAGCAGTCCAGATGCCATCTTTACACGATAGAATTCCGCCTGACGCATCACGGCTGACCAGGCCATTCGGGCCGCATCCGACACCAGCGGTATTTACCTGATCCAACTGCAGAACCTCACCGGAACTTAATCGGCCATTTGCCCGAACACTGCCCCCCAGCATCGTACCTCCCGTGTAAATGTTTTTATCGTTCACTGAACGGACCCAGTCATTGTCTGTCATATAAAATCCGCCGCCGTGGTCGGCGTTAAGCCAGCCAAGATTACCCCGTGAAACCAGCCATCCGTTTGTGCTGGTAACATTACCACCGGCGGTCACCGCGCCGCTGGCATTCACATCACCACTGAAATTCCCAGTCTGTGCGTTCACAGCGTTGGCGTTGTTGAGGTTATTGCTTCCCATGTCGATGTCGGTATGCATTTTGTTTAAATCCGGCTTTCCTGTGACAGAGAACCGGTATAACCGATCGTTTTCGTTCCTTGCGGCTCCTAGTTCGTCCGTGGTCAGTAACGCAACAATATGGCCATTGGTAGTGCTAACGCCAAAACTGCTGAGCGGCACACTCCAGCTGTTCATTGCACCGGTCGCATTGGTGCCATCCCATATATAGCCTCCCAGCCCATTGGTAATATCGATAGCAATCTGTCGTAATGCCAGAAACGGTAGCCCTACCCCACCCTGAGTGAACACCAGCGCTTGCAACTGGCTGGTGTTGGTCGCATTGCGAATGACGGCTGCGCGGTAAGTATGACCAGATGAGTTGGTGTCACTGAATCCGGCTTCCAGAAAACCAGTGCTCTTGAGCATGGCAGGAGTGATCACCACCGGTGCAGTTGTCGTGGCCGAATTCAACAATGTGTCGTAATACCGGGCGGCATAGCTTTTCACCGCTACGGTAAATCGACTGGTCTGTGCCGCGACTACCTGCCATTCCCGCTGCTGCAGGTAGTCATTCCACCTGGTAGTCCCCCAGATAGCCACGATAACGAGAATAATCAGCGAGACACCGGTACTCAGAATGGCCCAGCCACGATCCGGCGTTTTTCTGGTTGAAATGTTCATGTTCACCACGTCAATAAAGGTTGATACAGCATCTGCAACATCAGCAACTGGCCGCCCCAGCACAGCCAGGGCCCCAATGGCCCTCCGTGGGATTGACGACCAGCCAGTTGCCACAGGACAAATCCACCGGTGCCAGCCAACACTGCCTGCAACGCTGGCATCCAGCCAAGCCAGGCACCGAGTGCACCAGTCAGCCACACATCACCAAGGCCAATAATCTCCTGTCCGGCATACCGGGAGCCGACGCTGCGCAGTAGCGCACTCGCGCACACCAGCACTGCGGCCGCTGCAAGGTTGACCAGCCCCTGCGACTGCATCACGGCGGCAAGAATGCCGGCGAGCAGGCAGCTCCAGGTAAAATCACTCGGCAGCCAGCCGGACAGGCGATCTGTCAGGGACAGACGGAAGACGAACAGACAGAAAAAGGTCCACAGCAGCCGCGTTCCAGCATCAGTTGGTGCCATGATGATGAGCGTCAGTACACCGGCATGTAGCCAGGCGTAGCGCAATGCCGTTCGTCTGCACCACAGCTCAACAGAGTGCTGTTCAGCCAGGAAATAATGCACCTGTCCGGACACAGCCATCAGTGCCGTCAGAGAGAGCACAAAAATCGGTACCATCAGCGGCCATGGCAGGGCCAGCGTAATCAGCGTCACAGTACGATCCCACGCCGTTCACGCAGCAGTTGGCGATAAATGGCATAAATGCGGTTGGCATAGGATTCGCGGCTTTCGTGTCTGTCCTGGCGAAAACCCGCGTTGTAGGAACCAAGACAGTTCCATGAGATACCGCACACCTGGAAATGGCGGGCCAGTATCCAGGTGCCGATTTGCACGTTAAGACACGGACGGGTGAGAAGATCGTCCGGCCCGCTGATGATGCCTTGTTTAATCAGGCCGGGCAGGTTTGTTGAATTCACCTGCATCAGACCATAATCCCTGCTGACCTCCCGCCGGGTGACTTTGTCACGATTGATATTCACCGCAGCAGGATTCAGTGAGCTCTCTCCCTTGGCTATCGCCAGCAACAACAGCGGATCGATATGGTATTTTTCGCCGGCCGCTTCGAAGCAGAATGCCCGTGCCGACGGCGATACCAGAGCCAGCAGGACGGAAAGCAAGGCCGCATACCACATCGTCATCAACCGTTAACAGTAAAGACCAGCGTGTTATTACCGGTACGACCACTATCAGCCTGGCATGACTTGCCGGCATCTTCGGCGGACACTGCACCGTCGCTAAACGCCGTGCTGTTGATCGTGATACTGGCAAATGCACCACCACCACCCAGTTGCTGAGCAATGGAGATACAATCCGCTTGCGGAACTCGCGGATACGTGACCGAAAACCCGTTGTTAAACCCGCTAGTGGCGACAGGAGCCATCACCACCTGGCCGCCGTAGGAGTTCCACAATGTTGCGGTTCCCGATGATGCGGTGCCCTGCACCGTCATGCCTTTGGGTGCCCCACCCACCTGGATCAGGGTCCCGGTCATGGTGGTACCACTGGTAAAGTTGTAGCCACTGTTGCTTTTCATTGCGCGTCCATTCGATACCAGGGTCTGAATGTTAGTGGTTTCAACAGCAACGTCCTTTTTAAACCACAGGTCCCACAACTTGGATGCCACATAGGCCACGACAATGATGATGAGTACAGCGACCGTACCATGCTCAAGGATCGCCCAGCCACGATGTGGACGTTGATTAACTGAAACTGACATAGGTATTCCTTAATGGACAGATAATGAGACGATGTCCTGAATCTGCATCACCATCTCAAGGATGAGTAAGAAGAAAGTGATTATCAGGAGCAGGGAAAAAAACTTGGCAGTATTGGCACGACGGGCGACCAGCTGCAGAGCCTGCTCCAGCCAGCGGTCGGCATAGTTGCTGATAAGCGTGGACGCACCATCCCCCTTACCCAACAGCGACAGATAGTTGGCGGCCTCCTGACTTGGGAAACGATAGCCACAATGACGCAGTGCCATGCCCAGTGCATCACCTCCGGTCATGCAGTCCATCGCCGCTTCCAGCCGCTCCTGCAACCACGCAGAGCCGTAGCTATGCAGGACCTGCAGCGCTTTTAGTTCAGGTACACCGGCACCCAGCAACGCGGCAACATTCATCAGGAACACCGCCCCCTGCAGGTCTTTGTACAGCGACCACGGCAGAGCATAGTCAGCCAGTCTACGCAGTTGGCCACACCAGCGTGGTAACGACCAGGTCACCCCAATCACCAACAACACGCCACCAACCCCTGCGACCACACCCCATTCGGATATCCAGGTGGCGATGGTGTTCATCAGGCCCAATGCGCCGGACCAGTTTTTCGGGTCTGACATCGAACTGAGTGTGGGAACAAGCATCAGGTTATTAACAGCCAGCAGCGCCCCACCAAGGATTACCAGTACCAGCGGGTAAATCGACGCGAACAGGACCTGGAGCAGGATCCGCCGCCTCGCCATAATCAGCTTGTCAGCTTGCATCAGAGCACGAGGCAAGCCACCACTTTGCATCCCGGCACTGATCAATGCGGCCTCTTCGCTCGGTGCCCATACAGCAAGCACGTCTTGCAATTCGCGCCCTGCACGGTTATCGCTTAGCGCCTCAAGGCAGTCGTCTACCAGCTCGATATACGGACTCCACCGGCGTCCGAAATCGGTATGCACATCACCGATCATCTGCAGCGCTTCAGCCAGCGGAGTCTTGTTATCCAGAAGGAAACGCAGCGTTTCGTAGAACGGCTGACGGTAACGGCTGGTAAACGAATGACGAACCAGGTAATAACGCAACCGCCTGAAGACATGCATCGGACGTTCTGGATGAAAGGCATCAGACATGAGGAACCTCGCTCGCCAGCACCGCATCCTCATCAAGCGGACAGACACGATCCCCTTCCAGTGGATCAACCCGTCCTTCAGCCAGCCGACGCAGCAGATGTTGACGACGGCTAATGCCTCCCAGATTGTTCCGCCAGTACTGACGGGCTACAGCATTACCGTGCGACAGCCATAGCGACATAAACCGAGCATCCGGACGAATCACCTCCGCTATCGCCGTCCGGCCAATTACCCCACGGCTGACGATGCGACCGGTCAGTTCCAACATCTTCTGACAGCGCGGACAACCATCAGGGTGGCGAAACCACAGTTGCTCCGGGGTACAAATACCCGGTTCATTACACCACTGCTCCAGTCGAGCCCGGGTTTCCTCACTCAGTGTCGGCGCTTTTTCATGCCAGGGAACCCGGCAATGTGGACACAACACCGGAACCAGGCGCTGACTAATCAGGCCGATCATCAATTGCGCATCGGCGATCAGATGTCGGTCAACCCCCATCACCGCCATACGCGACAGAATGCCAACGGCACTGTTACTGTGCAGGGTGGACATCAGCAGATGCCCGGTCTGTGAGGCGTAAATACCCGACATCAGCGAGTAAAATTCACGCATCTCGCCGTTTACAATACCGTCAGGGTCAAGACGCAACAGGGATGCATCGCCATCTTTCCAGGCTTGTGCAACATCGTCTGGAGACTGGCTTTTGGGGATCACCGGCGTCTGAACAGCGCCGGCAGTACGTCCCTCAATGGGATACTCCTGTGTCAGCAGACGCCGCCGCCCCTGATACTGATCCAGCCACATCCGACTGAACACACGCAGCGTGGTCGACTTACCCGAGCCTGTAGGGCCTGACAGCACCACCATGCCTTCTGGCTGACGCAGGATGTACCGGCACTCTTTTTCCTGCTCCGGCAGAAACCCCTGCTCAGCCAGCGTCGGCACCCGGTCGCTGTCATCAACAATCGTTCGTAGTACCACATACAGACCATCTGCCGTCGGTTTATGCTCATAGCGTGCGCCATACAGACCGGCACGCCGGGCATAACGGGCATCGATACGTCCTGACTGTATTTTGTTGTCATAAAAGCTGGTTTCGTGGAGATCACACATCGACAGGTAGATGGTGGATACCAGCGTCTGACCTTCTTCAGCTGTCAGTTCGTCAATGACATAAAGTTCGCCGTGAACACGCATCTCAATAATCGTCAGGTTGCGATCATGGCTGATGGTAAAATGGATATCCGACGCGGCGTGCTGTTGTGCCAGTGTCAGATAGGCCACCACTTTTTTCTGCGACTCGCTGAGATCACCTGCCGCATCAGCTGACGGAATAATCAACTGTAAACGCCGTGAGCTGAGCTCACTTAGCGGCACAAATTCGGTTTCAACCCTCGGTTTCTTCTTACGCTGATCCATCACCCAGCGTTGTATACGTTCATCGCTCTTCCGGTTAATGTCGATGACCAGTCTGGTGGCTCCCAGCGTCGTCGTTTCCACCAGCACAAAGTCCATGATGTCTTTATCTACTTGCTGCACGGCCTGCATGGGTTACTCCTCAGAATGACAGTTCAGAACCGTCACTCAATCTGACGGCCGTTGCTGTGACTGACTGAACACGCGTGTTCATGCCAGGAATGGGATCCCCCGCAGCCACTTCAGTGACACCGCCGCGTGGCAGCAGAATGCGGGCGCGTAACTGATTGCCACGCCCATAGATTTCCTGCAATTTTACCGTTGAGGACTCGGTGCCAGCTTTCTCCTGTGCTGTCGATAATGGCGATGAGGGTGCCATGGACGGTGATACCGGCATCGACAACGCTGATGGCATGGATGTCATCGCCGTTGTGGCTGCGGCATCAGTTTGGCTCTCACGCAACTGACGCTGGAGACGTGCAGTCTGCACCTGCTGCTCCAGCAGCATATTTCGTGCCTGCGCCGTTTCGAGTTCACCCATGGTGACATTGCCGACGTCATCCATAGCCCACACAGGTACAGAACCGGTGAAAAGGAACAGAGCCAGGCACCTCCCCGGCCAGATCGGGTTATTTTTGCGCATACAGGCTCCCTTTGATCGTGTAGGTAAATTGCGACTGTGGACTCACCGTGATGGCAATACTGGTCAGACGCAGACCGGTGTCATCAACGTCAGCCAACAGCCATTCAGCAGCCAGCCGGGAATTGAGGGAAAAGGTGAACTCACGCCAGTCCTGCACCGAAGGAGTATCCTGTGTACCCGGTACCGGCTCCGGCGGTTTGACTTCAGTAAACTGGACATTGAGATGGCGACGCTGAAGATGAGAGATAAACCGCATCAGTTGCTCGTCAGCCGTCGGAACACGCTCATCGCGCCAGACTGTTTTGCTCTCTGACGTAAACGGAATGAAGACATCACCGCTCTGCCCGCCCTCCTGCAGGTTGAATTGTGCTGAATGACCCAGCAGTTCGCGGGCACGACGGGCAAAGTCGATCACGGTACTGCCAGGTGTGACGGCATACCTCAGCCGTAACCCTTCGGAAATACATTCGGCATTAGTCAGACGCCAGCCCGCTACAGAAACCGGCAGCGGCTCGCGGGTAAACCAGCACTGATTCAGAAAAACCGAGGCGGGCAAGAGGCGTGACCAGGGATGCGGCACCTTTTGCGGCTCCGCCGGTTTGGTGGGCAACAATGCCTGACGAGCACGTAACTCAGCCAATGCGGCTGCCTGCTGTGCTTTTTTAGCCGCCTCATCGCGCCAGAAATAAAGCCCGGTCAGAACCAGGCTGACCACTAATGTGAGTGCAACCACTCTGACCGGTGACACGTTCTGTCGCAGGCGTGACTGACGTAACTGACGGCGGCTCAGCCCCTGAATCAATACCGACCAGTCTTGTGGGTCATCGACCGACGCACAGCAGGAAAAGCCGTCGTCACCAGACTCGTTAAAATCCAGAAAATGCTGCTGAGCCAGCTCAACATCCTGGCGAGTCCCTATCACATCAGCCATGACGGATAGCCGCCCCTGTACCGTGGCCAGAAATACCCAGCGGTCATCCACGTCACTCAGTCGGTAGATGCCATAGCTGTTGGCCCCGGCCTGTTGCAGAAAGGCCATGGCCAGCACATACAGAGGCAAACGACGGCGCCGTTTCGCCAGGCTGACATAGCCGACCATGCGAGAGGGCTGACGTCCGGTAAATATCACATGCGTGTCCGGCTGCCGGACAGACAGACGACGTAACCAGTCCGTCGTCTGGTAATTCTCCCATCGCAAACCGGCCACCCACCCCTGCCGGTTAGCCAGCAATAACGTGCCGACGGTTCGTGTATTATTTTTTGTACGTTTCATAGCGGCCTCAGTTCAGCAGGAAAGGCGTGATCAGAATGACCAGCGTGGTGCGCTTTGCAGAGCCGTTCTGGCCACCTCCGAGAATGAAATTCCCTGGTGTAAAGGTGCCCTGCCGATCAGCCGAGGTTGTCTTCTGATCCGACCCTGTCAAAATCAGAGTCTGACCGGCCTTCATATTGACTTTCTGCGTCGTCGCTTCCGTCGACGTATCGGCGGTATCATTGCGGGAGTTACCGTCCCTGCTGATAAAGGACTCGATTTTCGGAGGTGTGGTGTAACTGAAGGCGAACTGCAGTTGCACATCGCCGTTATCCTGAATAAACGGCAGCATGGTCATGAAAAGCCCGGTAGTCACCGTGGTAGTCGTCATCGTTGACGTCACACCGACATTGGCTGTTGCTGTAGAGCTGGAACTGGTCAGCATCCCTTTCTGATTGGAAAGTTGGTACGGTACCGGGGTCAGATTGGTTGTCGCCCGTGACTGGCTGGTTACCACACTGACATTCCCTTGTTCAGACAGTGCTTTCATTAGCAACTGAGAGCCGGAAAAACGCGCAGCACTGCCCGAAGCCGTATCCAGTATCGAGAAACCTGAAGAGGTTGCCGTCGAAGATGCACTACTGAAACTGCCGTTCAGCGTGGCACCAACATTGTGAAGAGACTTGTAGACCAGACCCCAGTCGAGTCCCAGCTCTTCATTACGGGTCTGGGTCACACTCAGGATTTGTATATTCAGCTGTACCTGACGATTAAGCACCTTGTTCTGGTAATCGACATAGCGCCCGACACGCTCCAGTACCTCAGGTGTATCAGTCACCGTCAGCGTCCCTGTAGCAGACGACAACCAGTACCGTCCGCTTTTGGGCGTCAGCATGTTTTCGATGGTCTTACGAATGTCTTCGTACAGGTTGCTGCTCAAATCAGTACTGGTTTTTTGTGCTGAGCTGACATCACCTGTCGCCCCGGAGGTACTGCCACTCCCGGCTCCCAGCTGACTACTGGAACCCGAATTGATTGAGGCGGAACTGTCAATTTTGGTATTGAGGATCACCAACTGATACGTCTTGGTATCGAGCAGGTAAAAAACGATGTTGCCCTGCTCACTACGCCAGGACAAACCGAGCCGACTGGCAATCAGGTCAAGCAAGCCTCGCAACTCTCCCTGCCATTTCAGGCCGGATACCATTGCGACAGGCAAGGCCACGGCAGCAGACTGGGATGTACCGCTTATCTGCTGCAAAGGTACCCGGCCGTTATCACTCGGAGCTGGCAGCGTGCCACTCATTTGTTGTGTCGGTGTATAGCTGACATTGCCAGAAGACAGCGACTGGAACGCATCCGGTGTAATGGTGACTCGCACCCCGCACAATGCGGTAATACGCTGCCCCAATTCCGGTAGCGTTATGCCGTCAGGCCGGTTGATCACAATCTGGCAGGATGGCACCGACTTATCTTCAGGCGTCGCTACCACCGATGTGATCGGCTTGAGATTGACCCAAGGCTTCTCGGACCACACCACCGCAGAGCGGGGAATATCCTGACGGCTTTGAGCGATACGCTGAGCGGTGTCGGCGTTACCGGCAGCGTCCCTATCCATCTTGTTAATTTCAGATAGCGAACACCCGGCAAGAAACATAGAGACGGCGACAACGACAATGACGGACGCCCGACGGAAAACATGCTGAACACGGCTGGATAGCATCCGGCTCTCCTTAATTCAGGTAAACAACATTGCCTTCCGCCACACCGGCCGGAAGAGCAAGATTCATATCGGTACCGTCCGCCATGAGCAGTCGCCCACGGGTCACCATGAGTGCCAGGGCAGAACGGGTAGAAAGACGTGAAAGGGCCGGAACCAGCCCAGGCATATCAGCGCTCCAGATCCACAGTCGGCCACCACTCATCGCGGCATGGATACGGCTATCCGGTGCCGGAATCAGGCTGAACTGGCTGAGTGTAAGCGCCCCATCGGGCAGGCTCCGGGTGTAACGCCAGTTGTTTATGGCGTCAGCGATACGCAGCATGTCCGACGCCACAAACGCTGCCGTATAGACTTCAATCTGTGCGGCGTATTGATTGCGATCCCGAAGCTGGACGCTGCTTACCAGCAACATAAAGACCGTCGCTATAGCGGCAATGGCGTAGCCCATCTCAGCGACCAGCCCCTGAAACGGGCGTATCACTGACAGAAACCAGGCATTGCATCCTGCTGGCTTCGGCAAACAACGGTTTCTCCGCACGCCGATACAGCTCAAAAATCTGAACCAGTACGGATTCAAAATTGCCGTGGAAAGACAGCGGCGCATCAATGCGGTAATCGACAGCCACCGGCCAGATAACAACCCAGTTACCACCGTTCGTATCGCATTTGGCCTGTGCAGCCCATTTCGTCAGCGTCTCTTTCAGTGTCGAACCAACCTCAGCTTTCCATGTTGGTCCTGTCTGTGCAGCCGCCACCAGTGCTGATGCTGGTTTCGCAGGGGCCGGTTGTGCACTTACCGCCACAGGCGTGACAGTTTGCCGGACAGGCTGAGGTTGCGCCGCCGGTGCCGGAGGCAATGACGTGGTGGGGGTACGAGGCATTACCACTGACGCTTTCGGCACAGCTTTCGATTCAGAGTTAGCACTGATCTTCTGGTTCGGGTTATAAGGTGGCAGATCAAATGATTTGACCCGTGTCGGCGCTGCCGTTGCCGATGTTGAAGAAGCTGCTGCAACGGCAACCGTGGGTTGAGCGCTCAGTGTCTTAGTCGAGGGTAGCGGTGGCAGCGGCTGGGAGTCCGGTTTAAGCAGGAATTTTTGCTGTGATTGAGCAGTCGCTGCAGGCACGGGTGCCGAATGTGCCGAAACGATTTTGGCATTAACAGCAATAGGAGTGGATACCGCAAATGAACGGTATTCATCGCGGAGTACAAAACAGATTTCGCGGTTCACTTCATCAATGCGCAGCCTCCATGCCTGGCCAGCCACGATTTGCAGTGCTTCACTGAGACGAACTGGACCGATAGAGCGTTGAACTGCTGGTAGTGGACGACTCAGCAACTCAGAGAACACGGGAGAACTGGATGGACAGAGGGAATACCCGGACTCAAGCAACAGGTAACGAAACCCGTCACCGACAGATTTGACGATCGATGCCGGCATCGTGATATCGACTATCTGATTAAGCGGATCACGTTGCGAATCTGCAGGCCGGGTATTGACCAGTGTATAGCGATCGTAACGCACCACTTCAGGTGAGCGTTGATAGATATCATTTACGCGGGGAGGAACCCGATAGGGCGATGGTTGGGGCGTTTCAGCGCATGCAGAAAGCAGCAATGGCAGCGAAAGCGCTGACAAAATTAACGTTTTTTCCATCCAGTTCCACCGTCAGATTGTTCTCAAAATGAGACTGTATTCTGACCAGCGGCCAATAACGGACAACGCTAAACTCTGTATGTAAAAGATAAAAAAACGCCGGAAAACCGGCGTTATCATGAAAAAAGACTATGTATTCTTATTCTGGATAAAAATCGGGATTAACAGCCTGCTCAAACGACCAGGGACAGTTAGCCGGGAATAATCCGCGATTCAGGCCGGTTTCACGTTCGGCACCAATTACCGCATCCCCATAGGCATCGGCGATAATATCCTGGAGCCGGGACTTGAGGCTCGGGTTCTCGGACAGAACACGATACGATACTGTAAAATTACAAAAACAATTAAAACAAAAAAACCCTTAAAATGCTTACACATTAAAAGGGCTTATTTTCATTAATCTCTAACAAAACCAATCAGTTAAATAGACCAGTTCAAGAATTACTTAACAATATTTAGTTTATGTCATTCAGAACGGTATGTCGTCGTCAAAATCCATCGGGGGTTCATTCCCCATGGATTGAGTCGGCGTTCCGCTCATTGCCGGTGCGGCAGGCTGCTGAGGTTGTCCCCAACTGCTTGCTGCATTCTGGTTACCCTCATTGGCTTTACCCAGCATTTGCATAGTGCCCTGCTGAGACACAACAACTTCAGTCGTCCAGCGATCAACGCCGTTATTGTCTTGCCATTTACGGGTACGCAACTGGCCTTCAATATAGACCTGTGAGCCTTTACGTAAATATTGCCCAGCAATCTCAGCCAATTTGCCGTACAGAGAGATACGATGCCATTCGGTCCGCTCTTTCTGTTCCCCGCTTTGCTTGTCACGCCAGGTTTCTGACGTTGCAATCTGAAATCCTGTTACTGCAGTCCCGTTTGGCATAGACCGAACTTCCGGATCCTGTCCCAGGAAGCCAATCAGGATTACTTTGTTAACACCGCGTGCAGACATGATTCATTCCTCAATAAAAGTTTGAAGAGGAACACACCATCAGGTGGTATGTTCCTGATGGTATGATTACGAATCGGTTCAGAAAGAATCAGCAGGGTATTGTTTATCCTGCAGAGATTCATTCTGTGCCAGCGATGTCGTTGTAGATGGTTCAATCGGATCAACCGATTTTTTCCTTGTACTGATGATACTGATAGTGACAATCAACATCAGCAAGAAAAAAACCACTGGCAGATTAAAAAATCCTTTCGGCATCAAGGCTATCGTCAGGAAACCGAGCAGAATAATTTTGTTAACGCCGTGCATGATTCATTCCTCAATAAGTCAAAATTTGAAGAGGAACACACCATCAGGTGGTATGTTCCTGATGGTGTGATTCCGAATCGGTTCAGAAGGAATTAGCAGCGTATTGTTTCTGCTGCTGAGCTTCGTTCTGTGCCGGCGGTGTTGTAGACGTCGGCTTTTCAGCCTTATAAACCGTCTCTTTCCCGATTTTGATAAAGTCGATCTTGATCAGACGGGAGCGAAGCGCGATGCGATCTTCACCAGCGTGTTCACCACTTTTCAGTGTGAACACCTCAGAAGACAGACCACTGAGGACAAAGCCAATCAGTACCTGCTGTTGTTCATCAACCGCTTTTTGACAACGGTTGACCAGCTCCACCGTACTTTTGCCCGATACAGTCACGTCAAAACGTATATACGACGCGTTGTCCGTTGGACCAGACAAGGCGTTAATCACCGCACAGGTGAAAGGGCCTTTATCGCCAGAAACCTGACGAATATTGGACAGATAACCGATACCTGCGGTGTTGAGATTAAAGTACTGAGTTTCAGTTGCTGTGGTTGATTTTGCTGATGCAGTCATGATGTTTCTCCGGAGTAAAAAGATGTCATGCGGAAAAACATTCATTCCCGACGGGAAAATGTTTCCCGCAGGGAAGCCAGACTAAGCGCTTAGGCTGACTGTTAAGTTGATATGACCTTAAATGCTGTTGTGCATTCACCGTTTTCAAAGGTTAAACGGCTTTACCACCTGTTAAAGCGATCATCTTCCAGGTCACATAACTCGCTTATGAGGGTTATGCGGATGATCTTCATTTATCGTGATTACCCGAAGGCGTTCCTCTCAAACCACTGGAACATTGGCTGTTGTCAAAGACAACGAAGGTTCGCCTTAATCATTAAACCGGGAACAAGTTAAGTCAACAGTGGTGGGGATGGATAATTATTCATCCGCCGAAAAAAATAACGGCGCAGAGTAGTCACCTACCTGCGCCGTTATTTAATCTAATTTTCACCACAATCGCTGTAAATATGTGCTCCGCAGACCTCTGATTAGACACATCCAGCATCAATCAGGGGATCAGACACCGGTTTCACGGAGTTTTGGTGCCTCATGAACTCGCCCGGTGTGTAGGTAGGCGGTTCATCACGTTGCTCCGACAACCTGGCGTATAATCCGACAACAGGCAGGGACCGCAACGACGGGGTGCTCTCAGCTTCTTCAGAGCCGAAACGAAGATAGCCGAAAGATCGTCGTTACACAATCAGTTAATTCTCAGTTAATTCTGCTTTTTATTGAATGACTTGGATGACCCTGAACGATTCCGACGCTTATTATTAGCACCGGAATCGACAATCCCTTTACAGGTCGGGTAGTTTTCACACCCGTAAAACGTCCCATTAGGCCCTTTACGTAATCGCGTTCGGCCACCACACTGCGGACATTTGGGGCGATCTGGAATACGAATGGTAAATACCTGCTGTTTACCCTGCTCAACCAGTTGATTGACCCATTTCAACTGGCGATCAACAAACGTATCAAGGGTCATCTTTCCGGCCGCAATATCATCGAGCGCCTGTTCCCACAGCGCCGTCATTCCCACCTGAGTTAATGCCGACGGCAGCGCATCAACCAGGTCACAGGCCGTATCAGACGCATGTAAATGGTTCCCTTTTTTAATCAGGAAGCCACGTTTCATCAATACATCAAGAATCCCGGCCCGGGTGGCTTCGGTACCGAGTCCTGCATTATCGCGCAGGACTTTCTTCAATGCCGGATCATCAACAAGTCCAGCAGCGTTCATCATTGCCGCAATCAACGTCTTGAATGAATACGGCTGAGGAGGCTTGGTCTTCAGCGCCTTCAATTCAGATCCACGGATACCACACACGGCGTCTTTCGTCAGCGGCGGCAAAGAAACAGCCGCCGCCTCATCATCACGTTCATCGCCATCTGATGCAGCCGCCTGGCCGAACAGGGTCTTCCAGCCTGGAACAACGGTCACCCGGCCACTGGTTCTGAATAGCTGCCCACCGATATTGAAGGATGCCCGGGTCACATCCATTTCCAGCAACGGCATAAACTGGGCCAGGTAATGCGTACGGATCAGCGTATACACATTCCGTTCAGCTTCATTCATACCAGCAAGATTGCACTTATGCGGAGTAGGTATAATCGCGTGGTGTGCGGTGATTTTCTTGTCATCCCAGATGCGGGAGCGAAACGAGGGGTCAATAGAAGCAATGACCGGGGCCAATGACGGGTCTGATTGCTGTAATGCTGATAGAACGTGCGGAACCTCCGACAGCATGGATTCCGGCAGGTAACCACAATCGGTTCGCGGGTAGGTTGTCGCCTTGTGGGTTTCATACAACGCCTGGGCGATATCCAGGACCTGTTGCGGAGAATACCCAAAACGCTCGGCACAACCCTGCTGCAACACCCCCAGACTGAACGCCAGCGGCGCCGGTGTTTTTTCTCGTTTCTTTTCGACATCCAGGATTACTGCCTTTCCGACCTTCAGGCAAAGCTGGCGAACCTGCTCGGCTACACCCTGACTCACACAACGCTTTTCATCGTCGGTATACGCCGCAGCGGCAACCCACTCAGCCGGAAACACTACGCCACCCGACTCCAGCGTAACATGCACCTGAAAGTACGGTTTGGGAACAAAAGAGGCAATCTGTCGGTCACGATTGACCACCAGTGCCAGTGCCGGTGTCTGTACCCTGCCGACAGACAACACGCCATCGTAGCCCAACGCAGAGGCTTTCAGGGTGTACAGCCGACTGATGTTCATACCGATTAACCAGTCGGCACGGCCGCGTCCGAGACCGGCATAATACAAATTCTCTGTCTCGTTACCAGGTCGAATATTAGCGAGTGCTTTACGAACACTCGCCTCATCCAGCGCTGACAGCCACAGCCGTGATACCACACCGTTAAACCGGCAGTAATCAAGTAGCTCTCGGGCAATAACTTCACCTTCCCGATCTGCGTCAGTAGCTATAACCACTTCATCGGACTGCTTTAATAAACGGGTGATCACTGCAAACTGGTCGGCGGTATCTTTCTTTACCACCATCTGCCACTGCCGGGGCAACAGAGGCAGCACGTCCAACCGCCAGGGTTTACCATACTGCTCGCCGTACATTTCCGGGGAAGCATTTTCCAGCAAGTGACCGACAGCCCAGGTCACCACGGTATCGGGGCCGGACAAAAAGCCCTGACCACGCTTTGATGCCCCGAGTACCGCCGCAATGTCTCGTCCCTGTGAGGGCTTCTCACACAGGAACAACCTCATGATGGTGCCCCAACCGGGTTATGTCCTCCCTGGCTCTGAAACGCCTTCATCCTGGCGCGGATTTCATCGTTCAGTGGAGCACAGAACGATGCGCGTCGGCTGCCGTCGAGGATTGCGGGATTGAGTTCTTTCAGACGGTACGAACTGAGCGCTTTTTGGTAGGCCTCCGAGTTGTCCACCACATCCTGTCGGGTAACGGGTCCTGCGCGGTAACCCTGAACAATGGCATAAATGGCACGCAATATCCGCGAGCCATTTGAAAGATAATCATCACGCTCATTACGCGAGATAAACCCGAAGTGGTATGCCTGAAGCACTTTCTTAGCATACTGATCGAAGCCGACCAGCAAATACACACAGCGATAACCAAAAGGCGTCCGGCTGAAAACCTGAATATCAAGAGGTTCGCGGCTGACAACGTCAGTAATGTGGACCCCAGCTGGCACAGCCACAAGCACACGATCCAGCGTACTGACATAACTATTCATCTTGATAAACGCGGACTGAATAGCCAGGTCCAACTTGTACAGAACGTGATCCGCGAACGGGTTATCCGCCAGTGAGGCGTCATTAATTCGTCCAGCCGCCGCGATAAACATTGGCATACTGGGAATAGTGAACTTCACCCGTTCGTTATTATCATCAAAAATCGCCCGGCGTCCCTCCCACAGGGAAATAGCGTAGTTGGTGTGGAGCTCAATTTTTAACTCGGAGACCAGCGCACCAGCACGGGCGCGCGACGGCAATTCATCTTTTTCAGTTTTTTCAGTCATATCGATTACCTTTAAAATAACCACAGACTGAAATAGTGTTGAATCTCATGCACATCCAACAACACGAAAATCAAAACGGCGCAGAATAAAATACATGGTCTAAGGAATTGATCGGCATGATAATGGCAAGTTTTTCAAATCTGCACGACCAAAGGACTCCTTAATAAATGAAAAAAAGCATAGTGAATAACATTCAAAACCTTACTCCTTGGGCAACTACTGTATTAGCAGCAGTTGTCATTACATGGGCATGGGAAGAGATAATAAATAATACTGCCAACTGGGCATCGCTTAATGGCTATGCAGGTTATCATCTAACAGCCGAACACCTAGCAGGTATGATATTCCTTATCACTATCGCATATCCCTACCACCGTTGGATCTCCCCACTCGGCATTGGCCAAGTATGGCAGCGCTCGTCTGTTCTTCCTGCTATAGCCGTAGTAGCGATTTATAGCATAGAGTTCTCTTATGGAAAGCTGACGGGCCAGGCTCCCGAGACGTGGGTTGAAACATTACTGAACCAACCACTTGCGCAACTTTCAGCCGTATTTCTGACTATCCTTATCCTTTCACCCGTTAGTGAAGAAATTATATTCCGGGGAATTAATCTCAATGTTTTTCGAACGAAATACAAGTGGACTCAATGGGTAGGTATTGTATTCGTTTCATTAGGATTTGCTGCTATGCATATCCAGTACCAAAATCTGAGCACATTTGTTGAGATGTTTACCCTTTCCATTGTGCTTGCTTGGGCGCGAGTACGGAGCGGAGGGATGTTACTGCCGATTATGCTGCATTCCCTAGCATCCATACTGGCTGTTATCTTCACTTTACTGGATTGATTAAGCAGCCTGAGCTCGCTGGCAAAAACACTGTTGATTATTTTTATACTTTACTGCCAGTGGCAGTGTGGTGTGTTTTTTAACCAGCACAACTCACCCACGCAGTGAATTACCTTGCAACAACGTCATTGGTTGTTTTTTGCACTTTCCGCCACTGGCGGCAAGGTTGTTTTTTAATCAACCCGATTATCACGGGCCACTCACCTGTCTGGCAAACTCTCAGGCAACAGCAACATTGATCGTTTTTTATACTTGTTGCCACTGGCAACAAGGTCATTTTTTAACCACTTCGGCGTTGGGCAAGACGCTGTCGGAGATCTGAGACCAAGCGGCTCATCGTTTCCTGATTATCTCGAATCGCTCACATGCACAGAGGATTACCCAACAACAGCACTAATGCTCATTTTTTGTACTTTGCTGCGCCCCGCAGCACGGTATGTTTTTTAACCATCCCAATTATCCCGAACCATTCACCCACACAGCCAACTACCCAGCAACAGCACCACTGGTCATTTTTTGCACTTTGTTGCTACTGGCAACACGGTATATTTTTTAACCACAGCGGCATTGAGCAAGGCGTTGCCGGAGATCAGAGACCACGCGGCTCACCGTTTCGCGAGATGCCCGGACCAGATTTTGCTCGTGACCTTGCAATGGCGTATGGTCTGGAGCATACGCACGCTCAGGTTGTTCACCTGGTCGTGCAGGTACGGAAGGGGTATCTGACACACTGTCCGGCACAACCAGCGCCCCCTCACGGGCACGTTTCAGCATTGACAGCATCCAGCCCAGCGGATTTCTGACACTACCGCGGCCAAGTTGGTCAGACAGCATGGTCAGCAACGTGGTTGCCGCAGATTCCGGCAATGCCAGCAACTGAGCCTGCAGCATGTCGGCATTCTCCGCTGTGATTTTTTCAAGCAATGCGTCAGGCAATACGTACGTTTTTTTATTCACACTGTGTGTGATAGTACGTACGTTACAGTTCGAATTTCGAACTCCAGCGTAACTCTTTGTTTTTAGGCTTAGTTCGGATTCCGAACTCGGTGAATCTGGCCTTTCTTTTGTACTGAGTTCGGATTTCGAACTCAGTGAAATAGATTGATTTTTAACCTTTATTTCTCCCGGTTCGGATTTCGAACTCGGTGGGAGAGTACTGCGTTTTAATGCCGCCATTTCAGCGGGTGAGGTCGGTTCCCCTAGTCGAGCATTTATCGCAGCCAGGCTGGAATGACGATGACGCATCGTCGGGTCGTTCAGTATCTCCTCCAAGACGACACGAGCCGTCATCCTTACACTCTTATTTTTGTGGTGGCAACTCTTCGCCACCAGGTCCAGCCAACCCGGGTCAAACATTTCTGCATCGCGGCAGCTCAATGGTTCATCATGCTGAGCATAGATATTGCCGCGCACACGTCCCTGCGCGTCACGAACGCGCTTGCATAAGCTCAGCCAGCCGGTTATCCGGAGCATCAGCAACGCCCTGCTGACCGTTTCGCGCGATGCTTTTTCGGCATGTGGTGATACCAGTTGCAGTTGCAGCTCGTCGTACGATGGAAATACAGCGCCACTGTTCTGCTGTGCATACAGGCGTATCATGACCCATGCTGTTTTATCGAGTGGGGACAGGCGTGTATCGAGAAAAAGACGCCTGGGGAAAGCATCATGCACATTGCCGAGGAACAGCAGACCGCTGCGCTCTGTCGTGACATCATCCATGCGTTGTTCGATGCTGGCTTGCATACGTGACAACGTAAACTCAACGATGCTGTCCGGCGGTAATCCCGTCATCGTTGCCCTCTCATAGTGAAACGGGGCCTGGATGGCCCCACTGGTTACTTATTGATTTCACGGTTATATGTCGCATGTTGCAGCAGGTACCATTTACGGCCCCCGTCTTTGCTCAACAGTCGCCAGAATGGGCCGATATCGATTTTCAGATATCCCCGCTCAGGTAAACGCTTGCAGAATCCACGTTCGCCTGTATAGAACCGCTCTAGCAGACCTGTCGCTTTGTTCTGCGTACAAGGAGGAACAGGCAACCCCCGAGGCATGACGTCAAATGTCATTTCCATATCATGACGGCTCCTTGTTCCTGGCACGGGCCTCCCGACAGAACACCTGCACCCTGATCCATACCGCCGTCAGAGATATGTTGTTCTGCTCAGCAGCCAGCATCATGACATCCAGTGCCTCGAGCGAATCAGCGTTCGACAATCCCGACTTCTGCCATACATGCCATATTGCCGCATCTGTTGCCTCATCAGGTGATTGTGTGCGCCCCTGCCGGGTCTCGATGCCGTGTAAACGACGACGCGCGGATACCTCAGCAGTCGTCATCCCAAAATAAGCCTGCATCATTTCAATCGACCCGCCGAGAGCAAGAGCGCGATCGATGCGATGCATCCTTTTTTGCTCGTTCCGCGCCTGATTCATCATTAAGTGAAGATTTTCATGGTTAACTTCAAAATTCAGAACCGATACATGACTGTTCATCAAGTAATGCAGGTCATCGACGGTCAATTGGTTCAGCATTCTGATTTCCTCAGCTGTCAGCCCCAGTGACTCACAGCGGCGGACGTTGCCGCTCTTGAGCTCCATTAATATGTGAGTTAGCAGGGAGTTAGTTGCCTGCGACAAATTTTGGCTCATGACTGGAGACCTCCCATCAGGTAAATAACTGAAACCCATGCCATTACGCATGCACCCAAAAGAACGTAATCCCCCCATTCTCTATTCGCCATGGGAACCTCCAGGAAGGCAAATACCGTTAGGAGATGAAGATGAATCCGCTTTATTAATGGCCTGATTCAGTTCGGCATTACGCCCGGCAAGATAACCAGCTAATTTGGCACGCCGATCCCCCCGACATGCCCTTGCCTGCCGGGACGTAACCTGACGAAATTCACCATCACACCGCCTGTTCAGCCAGCGCTGCAGCAAAAGATCATGTTGTTGTGGGTGTGCAAAGGACTCCAGAACGACCCAGACGCCGCTGATGTAGCCCTCGCGGAATTGATCTGCCCGGTTGCGGCGTGTCTGCAACTTCAATCGGCTCTGACTTTTCATGTGTGTTGCTGTTGCGTGACGTAACTGACGGCAGAGCACAGCAAAGATGTAAACCGCAATCTCAGGCCGCTGTTCAAATCCATAGAAATGCAGGCTGCGTCGCTGCCGTCGGTGGCCATTGCTGCCTGTTACGGTATACGAGTCAAACCAACACCGGCATTCTGTTGCCATGCAAACGACTGAGGCCAGACCATGTAACCATGCTGGCAACGTGTGAGCATTGCTTGGCAACTGGCGATACTCACGCTCATTGATTGCGTCAATCGACAGATCATCATCCGTGATACCGTGTCGCTGCATCAGTTTCTGGGCCAGCCGTAATGCCCGTCCAGACTCATGAGCGTTGTTGTTACGGCTGCCGAGTGCCATCAACTTGCGAATACGCGAGCGAATCTGCGACAAATCATTAGCCATGCTGCCTCCCTTTACCGGTACCAACATGCTGATGGAATTCGAGCACCGACTGGCATCCAACACACAGCCTGACCCCATTGATAGCCTTCCGGCGTGCTTCAGGGATGTCATTGCCACACTCTTCGCACTGCATCAGCGACGGCCCGGTCACTGCTGCCTGTGAACGTATTTTATTGAGACTGATATCCAGGAGTTGTTGTGTCACTGCCTGGGCCAGCTCGTCATCAATATCATGAGACATGGTCAGTACCCTCCTGAACAGAAACAGCGCGTTGCAATTCACGCAGACGGCGGATTACGCGGATGAGACGCATCAGTTTGACGACAGCCACATCGTTAAATACCGGACTGTCTCCTTTCTTTTCTGACCCTGTCAGCCATAACGTAAATGCGAACAGATTGAATGCCTCATTACCGTCATCATTCCCGGTGAGGCCATTAAGAAATGCAGGAAAAGCGCTAGAGCTGATGGAATGAACGGCATACCCAACGCTGTGCTCACTGCGGTCATCAGAAATGCAATCCGCGCAACCCATCATTTCTGCCATCTCATATGCCAGTCGATAAGCCATGTCCTGCAGATGCTCGATATCGTCCTGCAGTGCGGAGATGTGCCAGATATCAGTAACAGGTTCCAACCCGACTGCTGCAAATGCCAGAGATGCCTCACCAGCAGAGGCAGAGCACTCAGGTTCGCCAATCGCAGACACCAGCTCCCCTGACAACACAGGATCCCCGCCATACATATCTGGCTGAAGCTCCACTCGCGGAAGTGATTGCAGACCAGCGACGTCGGAGGACAGAACCCGCTCTGTCGTCGCAACACCATGCATCGGCATGGGTGGAACAGCCATCGTGGTCTGTTCTTCTTCCTGCATTACCGTTCCTGATGCTGACGATGCAGGCTCGGGTGGCGTATTCTGAATCAGTGTTCCCGAACGTAATCCAGCACTCTGTTGGCGTTCTGATTCTTGGGGAGGGATAACATTAACTTTTTTAGAGTCAGGAGCTTCTGTTTTGGAGCTAGGTGCCCCTGTTTCTTGTGGTTGAACCGGCGGTGTAAACGCCGGTGGCTCACCAAATAATGCGCGCCGCTGCTGCTCGGCAGGATCCAGTTCAATCAGCCACCTGTCGTAATTCAGAGAAGGATGCGGCAAGGCCTGTAATAATTGCCCGATGAACTCATCGCGAAACATTTCCAGCGAATACGTGTCAAGGTTGTCAAAGCTGACACATGCGCGCGCAAATGCATCATGGAACGAAAATTGAGGGGAAACATTCTCAGCAGACGAAAACATCTGCCATGTTTTTTCTGCCGCTGAGCGCAAATTAAGTAAAGACAATACCTGCAGTCTGGGTAAACCTGCATCTAACAAATTAGGCAAATGTGGATACAGATGCCTAATCGTATCCTCCATCCGGCTGATTGTAGAATAGTGAACCGGGTATCCCTCCTGGTTCAGCAGGTCAGACAATTCGCGTAATGTAACCGAACGGCCCAGCTCCGTTTCCCAAATTGTACGGGCATTATGAATGCCAAAGGCTTTTTCTATATATGTGAGATCTCCCCTGACCTCATTTTCGGCAAGATGCCCAATCACACATTGCAAACGACCGGGCCAGGGCTTGAAAACAACGTGAATACGGTAAAACCGCTCGTCACCTGTTTCCTGCCACAGCTCACACAGGATTTGGTACCGTGTATTACCACCATCACTGAAAATGTATTCACCAGCACCTTCAGGATCACGCGTAACTTTCGGCAGCGAATCGAGCCCTCTTGCCCTGATTGAGGCTTTAATTTCGTCATACCGGGGATTACGTGACGTACGTGGGTTGTCGGGGTTTGGGCGCAACTGGTCCAGCGTCAACAACATCGGCATCTCAGAAACTGGCAGAACCGACACACCGTTATCAGCTGGTTCGTGGGCACCTTGCAGCATTGCATCTCCCAGCGCCAGTGAACGGATAGATTTAGTGCCTTTCATCATCGACCTCCTCGCTCAGCGAATGAGGCGTAACGAGCGTTAAATTCCAACGTAACTGTTGCCAGCGGCCCGTTACGTTGCTTGCCGATGATGATCTCAGCCTGCCCTTTATTCGGTGTATCCGGTTCGTAGACCTCTTCGCGATGGACAAACATGATGAGATCGGCGTCCTGCTCAATAGAGCCACCATCGCGCAGATCACTATTATTCGGCCGTTTATCACTGCGTTGTTGCAGCAGACGATTCAACTGAGAAAGAGCGACGAGTGGTACTCCAAACTGTTTAGCGATGCCTTTCAGGGAACGCGTAATGTCCGCAATTTCCTGGGTCCGGTTTTCGTGACCCGGGCTCTTCATCAGTTGCAAGTAATCAAGCAGAATCAAACTTGGCTTACCGTATTTGCGGATATAACGTCGGCAACGTGCCCGCAGTAATGACGGCGTCAAATCTGAATTATCATCGATGACCAGACGATCGCCCCATTCTGTAATCTGCGCCATCGCCCCAGAGATTTTTGCCCAGTCTTCATCATCCATTTGACCAGACCGCAGACGCTGGAACTCCACGCGAGCCAGTGATGACATCATGCGCATCAGCAGCTGCTCGGTGGCCATCTCGAGGCTAAAGATAAAAACAGGCCGATCAGGCACGCGCTCCAGAGCACGCGCTGAGATATCCATACCGAATGCCGTTTTACCCATGGACGGACGGCCAGCAAGGATTATCAGATCAGTGGGCTGTAACCCACAGGTTGCAGCATCCAGTTCGGCAAACCCGGTAGGCGTACCAGTCACACCATCCAGCGACTGATTATTACGCTCAAGGATAGCGAGTACACGATCCATACCGTCATGAAGATTCATTTCCCTGGATGGATTTTGCCGCTCGGCAATCTCAAATAACGCCTTCTCTGCGCCTTCAGCCAACTCGCTAATATCACTCCTCGGCGACATCGCATCAGCACTCAGAGAACGCCCCAACATAACAAGTTGTCGTGCCACAGAACGATTTCTGACGATATCAGCATACGCATCGATGTTTGCCGCGCTGGGGGTGTTTTTCGCCATTTCCGCCAGGTAAGCAAACCCGCCGACACTGTCAATAGCCGCACTACCGTGGCTCTCCAGATAATCTGTCAGGGTGATCAGGTCGATGGGCCGGTTCATTTCGATCAGGCGTTGCATTTCAGTAAACACACGCTGATGAGCCGGATGATAAAAATCAGTGGCCGAAACCCGTTCAGTCACACTATCCCAGCGGTGGTTATCAATCATCAAACCACCTAATACCGCTTGCTCAGCGTCCGTCGCCTGAGGCAATTGTGACATCTCAATGTCGCCACGACTTGCAGTGGATTTAGCCATGAGCAGCCTCCAGAGCCGGGTGGCAATCCATAAAGGCACTGACCAGACGTCGATGATTTCTGGGGCTGACCAGCATCAGTGGCCAGTCGTTGAGTGATGGATAAATCGGGCCTTGTAACGAGCAGCCAATCTCAAACAGTTGACGTTCGAACACAGGACCGTGATACGCGGGTGGAACACCATTGTCATCGCTGGTGATCGACTGCCGATGCAGGTCGGTTTCGGAGCTGAGGTTGTAATAATCAATAGCTGATGCTGGGACGCCCCAAACCGCAGTCAGCAATTTCCTCAGATGCTCAGCCGGTGACTGGTGAGATGCCGCATCAATATCGAAGAACACAAGTTTTTCGCAACTCTCGTAGCGGTCCGTGCAAAAACAAACAGCGCGATAGAGGAGTTTCATCGGCCACCCTCCTGCACAAAAAACGGCGCTGAACCAACATTAAAACCATGTAGATTCATGGCCTTACATTCAACTATGTAAACTTCTGAAAAGGGTGCCGGACTCAATGTTGCCAGGGATATACTCCCTGGAACTGGATGTGCATTTTCTGATCGATGAGTTCGCCAACCGCGATCAGATGCCCATACCAGTGATTTCATATTCACGAACATACAAGGAAAAAAATGAATACAAACAAACAACATGAGTCCGACATTGAATCGATTAAAAAATACTCCATGCAGTTTTTTTTGTTGAAAAACAATAGCGTCGTTATTGCCAATAACATCGACAATCCCTTCCCGCCAGTTCTTATTGAGTCGGATCATCCGTTTCCTCCTCTGCATCAGGGTGAATGGATTGAACTGGATTCAACGGGGCAAAACGGCCCAGTCCCGATGATTTTTCAGGTTCAGGCTGTTCTTCACTCTGTGAAGCGGAATGTAAATGAGGGCCAGAAAACATCTCTCCCTGAATACGGTCAACTTGTGGCGTCCTGGCATACTGACGTGCTGGTAACGAAAGTAGAGTCGGTTCCCACTGAATTGACTTCATGGCTAGTGGCCAACCGTATTGCAAAGATACGGTCCTAAGTAATTCAGCGAAAATAGAAGCGGCATGAAGAAGAAAATCCGTCGAAAGCGAACTGGACTGTAACTCAGGTAGTTTCCGCTCTACCCACTCATTTAATGCTGCTTCACTGTTGCAATATATCCATCGCAGCAAGAGCAGTGGCGGTTGAAACTGATCTAACGTCCTGAGCAATTTTGATTGGACAAAATAATTGAACACCGCTTCTTTCCCGAAGCGGTGCAGGATCATCGCTATCCCAAAATCACTACTGATATATTTAGCCGCACTAAATGCATGTTTATTTTGGTAATACATGATGGACATCAGCGATGCCCATAAATTATCGTCAAAACAGATATTCTGGCTCTCATACGTACACACTCGATTCAGTGTTACGTCATCACGATCGTCTTTTGCCCTGGCCAGGGCGCAAATAAGCGTGTGCATATCTTTTTGCAGCAGGGAAACTGCTGCTTTTCTGTAGCATTCACCATCTTTTTTAATCGCCGCATGGTGTAGTGGGTACCAGACCTCCAGGAACCAGGTGCGTAATGCTTCCGGTTCTGCGGTACTGAGGATTGAGACTCCATCTTCCAACCTGTAAGTCAGAAGCAAACGGTTATGAACCGCACTTCCATACTCGCTCAGCTGAATTTCCGCGCCTTTCCAGTAAATCCTGCCGTCATTACTGTTACAAACTGACTCAACCACGAACCGCAATTCATCCAGTGACTCTTGTGTCAGCAAAGAAGGAAAATTAAGCATTACCCACCTCCTCGGCACCGGTTCGGTTCCGTAACACGGAATCGAATCTCTCTTTCCACTCAGGAAAAAGCTCGCAGGCAAGCGAGTGGATCGTTACCGCCGCAGCTGGGCTTTTGCGGTCTGTCTTATATTCGAGCCGGTGGACAGGCTGCCCCAGAGCATGTCCACGTTTGTAGACTTCCAACTGGTCTATCTTGGTCTGTAAAACAGAAACAGCGATATGCTCCGGCTGAGGGTATTTTTTCTGCTCGATAATCTGGGTCAGTTCGTCGAGGGTGGCTTTGTCGAGCGATGTGTTTTCAATGCAGTTGGTCAGAATCTTGATAGAAGGCACTTTTATGCCGTACGCCTGTAATGCCAGCAAACGCGATATCAGGCGAACTGTACCGCGCATAAATTCGCGCACATCAGGCAGGATGGGTTTGATAACCCCCAGCACGCTCTCAGTTGCCGCCAGAACGACCAGTTCAACCATTACACCGGCGGCACCTTTACTATCAATGATGATGACATCGTACTTCTGAAAACTCGGGTGCTGCAGGATATTACGCAGCCGCATCCGGCCATCAGGCGCGTGCAACATCGCGTTAGATAAACGATCGTCTGGATCGTTGGAGATGATCAAATCGAGGTTCTTGATAACTGTACGAGATATCACAGTATCGGGCTGCCCAAGATCAGCAGTCTGCATCAGCAATTCAAACAAACCGTACGGTGCTTCATACTCCAGCGCATAGATGCTACTGGCAGTTGGCTGTGAATAGTCGCCATCAATGAGGAGGGTTATAAGGCCGGCATCAGCAAGGAAACCTGCCAGATTGGCCGCTTGGGTGGACTTACCCTCGCCGCCTTTGGTGGAGATAACTGGGATTACATGCATTTTTACACACCTAACAATGAGTTAAGCGTGTACTGTCAAGCCACATGAAATGGACTCAGGGATTGAAAATCCCCGTGTCCTTGGTTCGATTCCGAGTCCGGCACCACTTATTCAGAAAAACCAGCCTACGGGCTGGTTTTTTGCTTTTGGGAAACAGAGTTCAATTATCTACGAAGGGACAATTGTGCCTCCCCTTCCCCATGATTTTGGCTCATATCCTGATAGCGTGACGGCCAGATATCCTCCGGCTGCTTTCCCAATGCATCAGCAATTAATCTCTCACCTTTCGGCCAATGTCTTATCAATGCGTTAGCGAGTGTTGAAGACGCCAATCCAGATGCTCTTGATACCGCCGCCAGTGTTGTTCCCCGCTTTCTTAACCCGGCGATGATATCAGCCGGGTGCCAGTCCTTATCAATCATCGCCATGATCCTTATTCTGTAGCCTCACATTAAACATCATTTGTTCAGAGAGTCTAAACAACCACGATGTTAAGTAATGCTAAACACTAAGTCAATCTATGATCATTGATGGTGTAATGAATGCTGCCTGCTCGTCTCAAAACTGCCCGACTACGGGCTGATCTCACTCAGGAAAAATTGGGAGTTCTTGCTGGCATCGAGGAAGAAACTGCACGTTCCCG
Organism: Musicola keenii; assembly: GCF_014855505.1. Classification (NCBI taxonomy): domain Bacteria; kingdom Pseudomonadati; phylum Pseudomonadota; class Gammaproteobacteria; order Enterobacterales; family Pectobacteriaceae; genus Musicola; species Musicola keenii. The sequence continues at coordinate 36,753 of NZ_JAAWVW010000019.1, forward strand.
CGTATCTCAATATGAAGGTGGGATACATCGTCCAACATTTGAAATGATGTGCGCATTTGCAAAGGTGCTTAATGTGCCGGAATGTTACTTTTATACGGTAAACGATGATTTTGCTGACATGATTCTGGAGCTTTACCTTAAACATCAGCGCCATTCCTGATGAATGCAAATAAGTTCCCCTCTCTATTGTTCAGGAAGTCTAAGCAACCCTCATGTAAAGTAGTGCTAAACATGCTATCAATATTCTTATTGATGGTGCCATTATGCTGCCCATTCGCCTTAAAACCGCTCGCCTACGAGCAAATCTCACTCAGGAAAAGTTGGGCGTACTGGCGGGTATTGAAGAAGCCACCGCACGATCACGCATATCCCAGTATGAAAGCGGAATACATCGTCCAACATTTGAAATGATGTGCGCGTTTGCTAAGGTGCTTAATGTGCCGGAGTGTTATTTTTATACGGTTGATGATGATTTTGCTGAAGTAATACTGAGAACCTATAAACAGTGGTCAGGCAATCTTTAGTATTGCCAAATATAGAAAGCATAGATCATAGTATGAAAAGATAATATTTTTTAAGAGAATATATGGGCCTAATAATAAAATTCACAACATTTACAACAATCCAAATAAGTATTTAAGGAGTTTTAATGAAAATTGGACTTAGAAATTTTGGACCTATAAGAGAGTTTGACATTGATCTTAAAAAAGACTTTCATTTACTTATTGGTCAAAACAGCATCGGGAAATCTTACGCCATCACTGCGATATATTTAATTATAAAGAATTTATTAGAAATTAGAAATATGAGGAATTTTTCATATTTTGCTTTTATAGAAGAAGTGATGACTAGCAATGAATACTCGATAATAAATCGGACAGATAAAATTAAAAATTTTCTTTCATCAGAAAGTCAAAAGGAAATGAATATTTCTGACTCACTTAATTCAGACCTTAAGTATTTTTTTGAAAAAACTTTTTTAAGAGAGTTGTCTAACTCACTAATTAATACTTTCTCTTCACTATCTAACGTAAAAAACAAATTCTCATTAGAAGATGAGACTTTAATCATACTTTCCATACCATATATCTGTGAAATAACTTGCAAGGTGAACGAGAATGATATTTCTATAGAATCAATCATTAGTGATGATAAAGTACTACTTAAGAAATCTAAAAGAGCAAGAAGCAATCATTATGGAAATGAAATATCTTTATATATCAAGGATGATGTAGCTATCAATGAGCAATTGATGCAGTTTAAAGAAAATTACTTAAGTCTTTTTCGAGTAGATTTTAGCGTATTAATAAAACATTTAACAGATCAAATTTCTGGCGTACATTACCTTCCTGCTAGTCGTTCTGGTTTATATCAGGCTCTAAGTGCTTTTGGTCAAATTATAGCGGAACTATCCAGAAACCGTTCATTTTTGAGCAAGAAAATTGAATTACCAGGAATATCTGAACCTGTAAGTGATTATTTCATTAAACTTTCTGACATAAGAGTTTCAAAGAAAAATTTTGAAGAAAAGAAATTAAACCTTATCGCCAAGGAAATAGAGGACTATATCTTAGGTGGTGTAGTTGAATTCAATCCAAACACAAAGCAATTAATGTTTTCACCAAAGAGAACAAAGCTTAAGCTGGAATTGTCATCTACATCATCAATGGTTTCGGAGCTAGCCCCGATAGTTTCATACTTACGTTATGTGCTAACAAAACCTCTGCCAGTAGTCAAAACCAAAAATGATGCGACCCAACAACAAAAATCCTTAGTTATGATTGAAGAACCAGAAGCCCATTTGGGCCCTGAGGTTCAAATAAAGTTAACGGAAATATTTGAAAAATTAGTTGGCGCAAATATCAAGCTAATAATCACAACACATAGCAATTTTATTTTCAACAAGGTTAACAACTTAATTATTAAGAAAAAAGCCAGCTATTCAGATGATGGTTTTAGTAAAGATAATGTTAATTCCATGGTGTTTAAAAACACTGACCATGGTAGTGTTGCAGTCCCTATGGATACTGATGAATTTGGCATATCTGATAATAACTTTATTGAACCTACAGAGTCTTTATTTGAAGAAAAAATGAGTCTATTTTCTCAAATAGAAAAAAATGAGGATGATCGCCATGATTAATGGGATTCATTCTGAGCCTTTACTTAGGGTACTACATAGAGACACTATCGAAGAGAATGGTGTAAACATAATTATCGATGAAGAATTTTATGATGAAAATGGAAAGCTAAAGTCTGATATCATAGCTAATCTTTCTATTGACTCCTACTATAACTCCCTAGGATTAGGTACTACCCCTCCATCTCCTGATAATCTAGTGGTTATTAAGCGTGGTGAGAAAAAGTATTGTATATACATTGTGGAGTTAAAAAACGTAACAAGAACAAGCACACTAAAAGCAAATAACATAAAGAAAAAATTTGATACTGCAATAAACGATTTCATGAATGAAAGATTCTCAGATGTATTTAATAAATCTGACACAAAAATCACAGATATAACACTTTGGTTAGTATGCAATAGATTTGATTTTATTGACAGTGAAATAAGCGAAGAAGACTACCTTAAGCGTATCCGAGGTAGTGTAATAGAATCTCTTCTTTTAGCTAAACCTTGGGTATTTAGAAATAAAATTGCAAAACTTGACCTTATGCTCAGTGGAAAAGAGATAATTTGATAAATAATATTTTGAGATATCAATTATATTGTCAGCTTTACACCACCTCCTTGAGAGGTGGTGATTATTCCTTCGACTTTGCTTTCCACATAGTCGGCAAGCGTGGTGTGGTTTCCCTCAATCCTCGCAGAGCCCAGACTCTCCAGCATGTGGAAAACGGCTTTCAGTTGCGCAAACAGGATAGGGTGAACATCCGTTTCCAGCCTCAGATGCCGGAGGATCTCCAGTTCCGTCAGCGCATCGACCAAAGGGGAGTCAAAGCTGGGGTTAAGAAGCGAAAGTTCAAAGTGATTAAATTGAGCCATGATATGTAGTTATCTCAAATCGAGCATGAGAACATCTCAAAATAATAGCAAAAATACCAATATAATCCATATATTATAAATCACACTATTTATGATTATCTCAAAAATCACAAATCCGACATATCAAGTCTACGTTTGAAAGATGTTCAATGCAGAGAGGAACAGGCCATTGCCAGCATGGGAGATGAAGCCACGTTTTTAGCGCCGTTAACCGCAAAACGCCAATTCATCGTGACAACCCTCACAAAACCAAATCGATCTTTTATGGGGGCCTAAGTGGGGGCGCTGTTTGGTCTCTTTACCAATAAAACCAATAACAAACAGCATATTAATCACCGATACGATTCCGAGTCCGGCACCACCTTTCCTTTTTTATGCCTCCCTATAAATCCCTATGTTGTTGCGATTTAATCAGTTAGCGTGAAAATCTTCTCCGATGCGTTTTGATTTATCCCTTAGTATCGGGGAATTTGTGGGTCAGATTGCGGGTCATTCAGTTCGATGAACGGGAGTGACCCTCATATGTTAACTGACAGCAAAGTCCGATCCGCGAAACCTCTCGCAAAATCTTACAAGCTCACCGATTCGCAAGACCTGTATCTCACGATATCTACCAGCGGCGCTAAGCTATAGTATTTCCGCTATCGCTTCGGCGGTAAAGAAAACCGTCTGGCCTTCGGCCCCTACCCTCAGACTACGCTAGCGGAAGCCCGTGAAAAGCGCGATGCGGCGCGTAAGTTGCTGGCATCAGGGCTCAACCCTTCTCAGCTTCGTAAATCGAACAACCCCGCCGTTGAGGAATCCCGCACCTTTCAGTCTGTCACAATGGCGTGGCACACCAGCAGCCTCAAGCTCTGGTCGGACGCGCACGCCGATAAAATCCTCATCTGCCTGAAACGCTACGTTTTCCCCGCCATTGGCGCGATGGATATCGCGCAGGTTGAAACCCGCCATCTGGCGCAGTTGGTTAAGGCGATTGACGATAAAGGCGTGCATGACATCGCCGGACGGGTGCGCCAGCATCTGACCAAAATCATGCGCCATGCCGTACAGCAGGGCGTCATCAAATACAATCCGGCTTACGATTTGGACGGCATCGTGACCCAACATCATCCCGCCCTACCGCTAAAACACCTGCCTGAACTGCTGGAGAAGATGGAAAGCTACAAAGGCCGGATGCTGACCCGTCTGGCGCTGGAGCTGAATCTGCATGTTTTCCTGCGCTCCAGTGAACTCCGTTTTGCCCGCTGGGATGAATTCAACCTCAAAGCGCATATCTGGGGCGTCCCCGCCCAGCGCGAAGCGGTAAACGGCGTGCGGTTCTCAGAGCGTGGCGCAAATGAAAGATGAACATCTGGTGCCGCTGTCACGGCAGGCGGTCGCCCTGCTGAAACAGATTCGGGCACATTCCGGCGAATCGGTCTTCGTTTTTCCGGGCGCACATACCCTGAACAAGCCGATGAGTGAGAACACCATTAACAAAGCGCTGCGCGTGATTGGCTACGACACCCAAACCGAAATCTGCGGCCATGGTTTCAGAACCATGGCCTGTAGCGCGCTGAACGAGTCCGGACGCTGGTCAAAATACGCCATTGAGCGGCAGATGAGCCACAAAGAGCGCAACGGCGTGCGGGCTGCCTACGTGCATAAAGCGGAGCATCTGGAAGCCAGAATCGAAATGATGCAGTGGTGGTCAGATTATCTGGACGCCAACCGCGAGGGCTACGTCGCACCATATATTTATGCGCGGAGTTATACGGCTGGCTAACGCGCTGCGCTTGTTGGCTCCTGACGGGATTTCTATGTGATAGAAAACCCGTCAGGAGCGTTGTCGTAAAACCATCCGGGCATACTGCCAAACGTCTTTTGCTACGCTAGGATTTGCGACATCGACGGCCCCAATCACCGTTAACCTTTGGGTTCGATGCCTCGGGTCTGGAGTTCTTTGCGCAGAATACGCTTTATCCATGTAGCCAATGTCTTGTCGCCATCCTTGTGGGCTTGTTCTTCCAATTGCGCCCGAAACTCGTGGGACAGTCGAATCTGATACTGGTCTGTTTTTGACTTTTCACTTGACATTGTAATTACAAATTCCATAGCATGGCCTTGTTGTAATTACACCGCAATTACACGGTATTTTGCAACGATAAAGAGCGAAGCCCGGCAGTGCTAGGAACACTCACCGGGCTTCTGACCACAACATTAAGGAGACTAATGCTATGGCTGACACCGATAGTAACACGGGCCCGTCTTATCAATCACTGCCGGATTGCGAGAGCCTGTATTCCGCCATGAATGCCGCGCTGGCTCGTCTGGATTTTTCAAACATGGACGATGACGAACTCTCGCAGGTGGCAGAGTATTGCGCCGAAACCAGCGCCGGGCTGTGTCATTGCCTGAATTTTATTGGCGATGCGCTGATTACCTTTGCTGATAATGACGTGTGCGAATCCACGCCGGAAAGTTTATGCCAGTTGGGGCATGGGCTAAATGCCATCAGCTTACTCATCCCGGCGCTTAACGATATGCACAGACGCGCACACGCACCGACCCGCCCGATAAGCCTCTGAACCTGCACCTGATTAAAGCTCTGCCGTGAGTGACTCACGGTCAGAGCTTTTTTGCTGCCATAACTGAATCCCCCTAATTCTTGATATTCGATATTGAGTTGTTTGCAGGCATCCTCCCTTTTCCCCGATAGCCTTCTCTACCGGCTGATTTCAGTAGAGAAGACATGCCAGCACGTTTTATTTTCGCAACACTGACAGCGCTCAACAGGCCATCCAGGCACGACGCAGGACGCGACGGGTTTAGGCGGGTGGGTGCCTGCGCCCCGCGGGCATTCAACCGTGGCGTGAGGCGAGTAAATGCCATTTCGCAGAAAGGGGGCATTTACGTCGCCCGAACCCACCGGCGAGCGTTCCCCCCCAAGGGGAACCGAGCAGGCCGGGGGGAGCCGAATAAATTTTGCCGCCCCAGCGAGCAAAAAGACGCGCCCACGCGTCGGTTTATTTGGGGGGCTTCAGCCCCGCACACCGTCGCGGCTAAGTCTCCGGCCACCAGCCGGTAGCGAGGTGCGACTACCCGCTTTGAAGGCGTTTTCCCATTTTTTCGCTGACCGGAACGGGCAAAAGAAAAAGTGGGCTAAAAACGGCGTCTCAAAGGGGGTAGTCGCGCGTAGCGCGCGACGGTGTGCCGCTGTTGACGTTGGGGGTTTTGGCGTGGCGTCCAGCCGCGACATTACCCCCATGTGCCAGGCAATAAGGGCGTCCAGCCCGCATGAACTGGCGCACGCCGTTCTGTGCCGGGAAATGTATTTCCCGGCGCATGGCTGCGAAGCAGGCACCGCACTCGCCTCACGCTGTCGGCGCATCGCATGGACCCATGTCATTCACAGAAATCTGAGCCGATGCCATGAGGCGATAAAGCTTAAAGAGAGAACAACCCGGTAACATGCGAAGGAGGAACCATGCTGATTTCCGATTACCGTAAACGCCGCGAACGTCATTGCGAAAAGATCCGGATACTGCTCAATTTTCTGAAAGAAGAAATCTGGAGCGACTTTAAAACGCTGATGCTGCTTTTTGATTATAAAAATCACAAGCCGCTTTATCTGTTGCTGGCAAAGGCCATCGACATGGGATTCATTCAAAAGCAGACGTTTTGCACAAGGATGGAGAAAATCTCACTGTGGGGGATCACCAACGACGGATTAGCCGTTGTCGTCACACCCCATGAGGATGGCTTTCCTGCATGGTTCGAGCCTTCGAAAGTCACTGGCTGGATGCTGGATCAGCATCTTGATAACCAGCTCGCACGGATCATTCTGGAAAAGAAAGGCGCTTATGGGTGGATCAGCGGTGCTGATTCAACATTCCGCAGCCGCTATGAGGTATATCATCGCCCGGCCGGGGTGATAACGTTACCAGACGGAACCGTCATCGCCGTTGAGACTGAGCGCCGTCTGAAAACTAAAGCCCGTTATCAGGCGATTATCACCAGCCATTTGCTGGCCCGCACTCAACAACACTGGATGTACGTTTTCTATATCGTGCCCAACCCGCAGATGAAGCGGGCTATCGAACTGCTGTTCAATAGCGTGAAATACGCCATCGTTAACCGTCAACACATCCGGCTGGAAACGAAGCACCGCCATGTTTTTCGGGTTTATACGTTTGAGTGTAAGCACACCCGTTTTAGTTCCATGCACTTTTTGAGATATCCGGTTTTTCAGTCATCAGCTGGTATTCTTCTGGCGTCAGGTTATTCAGGGATTCATGAGGCCGCTCGCTGTTGTATTCCGTCAGCCAGCGCTCTGTGATTTCCCGTGCTTCATTCAGTGTTCTGAACAGATAAAAATCCAGTATCTCTGTCCGGTATGTCCGGTTAAAACGTTCGATGAAGGCATTTTGTGTGGGTTTTCCCGGTTTGATAAATTCCAGCATCACGCCATGCTCTTCAGCCCACTGCGCCAGAGTCAGTGATATTAGCTCTGGGCCGTTGTCCATCCGCAGTTTCAGCGGATAACCACGGTTTGCCACGATCCTGTCCAATACCCTGACCACCCGCTGCGCCGGGATATTCAGGTCGATTTCTATCGCGAGAGCCTCGCGGTTAAAGTCATCTACCACATTAAAGGTCCGAAAGCGCCTGCCACAGACCAGCGCATCATGCATAAAATCTATCGACCAGCTCTGGTTAAGTGCTTCCGGCGTCACCAGCGGTGCGGGGTTACGCACCGGCAGACGTTGCTTTCCCTTACGGCGAAAATTCAGTTTCAGCAGGCAGTAAATCCGGTGAACTCTTTTATGGTTCCAGATATTGCCCTGCCTGCGAAGCACCTGAAAAAGCTTTTTAAATCCATATCGCGGATAGCGTTCAGCTGCTGCGGTCAGTGCCATAATCACCGGCTCATCACGTTGCGTATCCGGCTGATAACGAAATACCGTCCTGCTCAGCGATAACGTCCTGCATGCCTGGCGTATGCTCATCGTAAACTGCGCGGTCAGATAACTGACAAGCTCACGCTTTATCGCGGGTTTTAAAGCTTTTTTTCGATGACGTCTTTTAATGCCCGATTCTCAAGGCTCAGATCGGCAAACATCTGTTTCAGACGCCGGTTTTCGTCCTCCAGCTCTTTCATCTTTTTGATATCAGAGGCTTCCATACCGCCAAACTTCGCTTTCCAGTTGTAATACGAAGCCTCGGATATTCCCGCTTCGCGGCAAACGTCTTTGACGGTCCGTCCGGCTTCAACGGACTTCAAAACGGCGATGATCTGGTGTTCGGTGAATCGGGCTTTGCGCATGGCGATCTCCTCAAGGGACATAATCAGTATGTCGGAAGATCTCTAAAAGTGAATGGTTCGGTTTACCGGGATACTTACATGAGGAGTTGAAGGGGTTGGCGTTAAGTTTTGGCTAATTGCTGAATAAGCACCTAGAGTATAAATAACTTGGCACATTACTGCTCTACTTTGGCCAGAACTTGTTGATTGCCAGATAATGGCGAAATGGCATTCATACACTGTTTTACCCGGTCTAGTAACAGCCACATGCATCGGCACTGATGGTTTCGTGTAACGATAACTACAGCCGCTCTATTGGATTCAGCCACGACGAATACGTGGGCAGGAACAACAATTTGAACTTGGTGTTTTTCCAACCAACGCTCCACTTTGTGGTTTTTATGGATGATGTAATTATCCACCACTAACGTGATGATTTTTGTTCGCCGGTATGCACGCCGCAATCCTGCTAACAGGCTGATAAAGAGATCAGAATTCTTACTGTTATCTCTTGAATTCCATATATAATCTATATAGATTATATAAATTATATACAATAGGCTACTCGCTATGGATGATCAGACTATTTTCAATAAAATCCGGGAAGCTCTAGAATGTGCTCCGAGGAATCATTATACGCTCGAACTGCATCTTCAAATGCTTAAATACGCTGATGATCTTAACCACATAACCGCAAAAGAGTTCTGTGAGGGAGTTGGCATTAGAGAAAGTCTTGGAACTGAATTTTCTAAGATGCGTAATCTTACTCCGAGATTGAAAGCTGCTGGTTTAATAACAGATCTAATTTGACCAGAATAAAAAGCAAAAAGGTAATCAGCATCAAATGAAGCTTTATTATAAGACTGAACTTGGAAAACTCTATCTCGGTGATTCTTTGGATGCACTGAGTGAAGACGATATTAATAATTATAAAGGGAAGGTTAATTTAATAGTCACATCTCCACCGTTCCCATTGAATAATAAAAAAAAATATGGAAATGAGATTGGAGATGCTTATAGAGAGTGGTTCAAAAAACTAACACCTATATTCAATCAACTTCTTGCTGAAGACGGTTCTCTTGTGATTGAAATAGGAAATGCTTGGGAACCTGAGAGGCCTGTTCAGTCTACTCTACATTTGGAATGTCTTTTTGAAATGACTAAACAGGAAAACTCTGAGTTACGACTAATCCAAGAGTTTATTTGTTATAACCCAGCAAAACTCCCATCGCCTGCTCAATGGGTTACAGTGAATCGATGGAGAACTGTTGACAGTTATACTCATGTTTGGTGGCTGGCTAAAACTGATTATCCAAAATCAGATAACCGTAAGGTCTTACGTCCATATAGCAAAAGCATGAAAAAACTGCTAGAGCGTCAGAGCTACAATGCAGGTACACGACCTTCGGAACATAAAATTAGCGAAACAGGATTTCTGAAAGATCATGGTGGTAGCATTTGCCATAACTTCTTTGAGATGGAACCTTTAGATGAATCGAGAGAAGTACGTTTACCACACAATGTGATGTCTTTCTCAAATGTATCATCAAACGACTTCTTTACAAGGAGGTGCAAAGAGTTAGGTATTACACCTCATCCAGCACGAATGAACAAAGGTATTGTTAACTTCTTTATAGAATTTCTAACTAACGAAAATGATTTGGTATTTGATCCCTTTGGCGGTAGTAATACATCTGGATTTTGTGCTGAGTTGAAAAATAGAAGATGGTTGTCTATCGAAGCGGATGATAAGTACGCAGAACAATCAAAAATCAGATTTGAAGATCCAGACTTAAAAAGGAACTAGTATGAACTTGAACGAAGCTTTATCAACGGATTTGCTAAAGGAAGGCAAAAACAAAGAACAGTTTGTTGGACGCCCGTTCTATTTGTCATATGACATCGCAAGGTTATTAGTCTGTGATGCATGGAAAGCTCAGGTAAAAGGCATTCCTGCAGGTTGTTTCCTCCTAGCATTCTATGACGGTGAAGATGGTGTTGAAGAAGCTGTATTATTGAGAGCCCTTTCTCAAACAAAACTCCCGACTGATAACGATGTCATATCATCGATGATTGAGTATTATAAAGATAATTTAGACATATCGGGTAGGGCTGGTAGTGTAAAAGGAGGAAAGCTAGACGAATTTACTCGCTATGAGTTTAGTTTTTCAGGGCTTGAATGTCGCGTTCTTGGTGTTTTCTATCGAAACCAAGATGGAAAAACAGAGTTCGGTGCTGATCTTGAAAATTTCTACTCTGCTAATAATTATAGTGTTTACAAAGCAAGTGGTGATGTTCTTGAATTCATCGTAAACCAAAGAGATGATGATGGTTTAGCCGGACAAGATTCTGACTTTAAAATTGGTAGAGTCAGGTATTCCTCCAGTCGAAGACACCAAACACAAGAACAAGATGTTGGTGTATGGGTAAACCCTAAAGACTTTTTGGGTAAGAGAACTGCTATGTTTGGTATGACTCGTACAGGTAAATCTAATACCGTAAAGAAAGTCATAGAAGCTACGGAGGAAATATCAGCAAAGGCTAAAATAGAGCTTCTTTCGGCCCCTCCTGAAACACCTGAATTTTCTGCTTCCGGTAGTCCTACATACCCTGTCGGACAAATTATATTTGATGTTAATGGTGAATATGCCAATGCCAATAGACAAGATTCTGGTACGGCTATTTATGACTTATATAAAAGCAAAGTAGTTAGATATAGTGTCTTGGAAAAAGGAAATGATTTCAAGGTAATGAAAGTCAACTTCTTTAAAGATATTGAAAGTGGTTTTAGCCTCATATCTAGTTACCTTCAGGAGCGATCAATTGGTGGGGACTATGTCAATAACTTTACGGCAGTTAATTTTGAAACGCCAGAAAGCTCTAATACAAATGGTTCCGAATGGACTAGATATAATAGATTGATTGCTGCATATAAATGCTGCCTATATAGAGCTGGTTTCAAGGTTCCTCAGGGATTAAAAGTACAATTCACAGGCGCCGCAGAAATAAATAGTAAAATTCTTGATGGAAAAACACTAGATCCGAAGCAGGGCTTAACTCTTGAAGAAGCCTGCACTTGGTTTGAAAGAACCTGGGAACAATATGAAGAATTAAATTTTTTTAAAGATTATATCAACAAAAAGGGATATGAATGGGCAAATGATGACTTGAAGTCCATGATGGTTTTCTTGTCTACATATAAGTTACCAAGTAGAAAGAATCAAGTTAGTGGCTACAAAAAGATTCGTGTAAAACAGTTGCATAATTTGCATACTATAAGTATGGATGAATCATTTGAAGTAGAAATTCCAAAGTTACTACAAGAAGGTAAGATTGTCATTGTGGATTTGTCTCAAGGAGAGCCAGTTGTCCAACGGCTTTTTTCAGAGAAAATATGCCGTTCTGTTTTTAATATTTCTATGGATAGATTTATAAAAAACCTTCCAAATAATTTTATTCAGTTCTACTTTGAGGAGGCTCATAATTTATTTCCCAAAAAGGACGATAAAGATCTCAGTCAAATATATAATAGAGTCGCAAAGGAAGGAGCAAAACTTCACTTGGGAATGATATATGCAACACAAGAAGTTAGTTCAATCAGCTCTAATATTTTGAAAAACACTCAAAATTGGTTCATTGCTCACCTTAATAACATCGATGAAACCAGAGAACTAGAGAAATATTATGATTTCAATGATTTCACACAATCATTAGTTCGCTTCTCTGCTACTAACGACAAGGGTTTTGTAAGAATGAAAACCTATACAAACCCATTTATTGTTCCTGTCCAGATTGATCGATTCTTGGCGAATAGGGGAATGTGATGAGCTATAGTTCTAAGGGGAATCGTCCATTTGAATGGGCCAGTAAATCACAACATTCTCATGTGATAAATGATCCATATGTTCAGAGTTTGATGAAAAGATGTAAGTTCCCATCTACTAATGAAGAGGCAGAAAATGATGTTAGAGACTTCGCTTTTGATATAGAAACAGGTTCTCATCGTAACGTAACTACTATCATTGCTGTAGATGGTGGATACTCAGAGGTGACGGTACGTAAGAACTATCCCAGTTCTAAGGTTGCATTTTTTCAGTTCGGTGGTTTAGAGTTTAGTCTTGATGACTTAAAGCAACTGGGCGAGTCGCCATTTATTCACCCAGAAAAAATGGAAAAATTTAAAAAATTAGAACGTTTTAAACTTGCAATACCGACAAAAGCGACATCACTAGACTCTTTATCAATGATTGACTCAGTAAGGATACCACTAATCGAGTTTTTTAATGAGAGTCGAGATGGGAAAAAATATATAGATACCTTAAAGTGGCTTGTTTTTCATGAGTTTAAGAATAAAGGTATTGGCAATGATTATTCCCTGCAAGAAATTACTTTTGGAAGTTTACCACAAAGGAATAATGAAGTATTTAAAGATGTCACAATTAAAAAGTTAGATATGGATTCCAGAGGATATTTTGAATGCGGTGGTGAAAAATTCAATCTGATTGACATACTTAGATTTCATGAAATAGTAGATGAAGAACTTGGCGCTAGTGGCATTCTAGGTTATTTAGCTAATGTTATTGAGCATATAATTATAGTTCATTGCATTAAAGAAATTGTCACAAGGAAGCCTTCTTTTCTGAAACGTTTTATTTTTATTAAAGATGGACCTCTTGGTTTCTTTGGGCAAACGGCGAAGTTACACAAAGACATGAGGGAGTTGTGTAATCTTTATATCCAAGAATATTCTTTAAAGTTAGTTGGGTTGGAAAAATCCGGATCTTTTGTTGAACACGCAGATCATATTACTTCAGGAGAAAATGCATGTTTGAAGAAAGGAAAGGTCTTGCCACTTTTTAATAATTACATTTATAAGCATATACTTCCAGGACCATCTACAGAAGAAGAGTTAAATAAACTTTCGCCATATGCATCAACATCATATTATAGTGGGAAACTGATTTATCGTAGTCAAACAGATCGCACTTGGGTATTAACTATTCCAATAAAAGATAGCAGTGAAGTGAAAGTCCTGAGTAAAAACTCATTCTCAAATCTTGATGAAATTCTTAATGTAGTGGACTATTTAAAATGTGATATGTATGAGAATGCTATTGTCCCGATAGCTTTGGTGAATCAGCTCGTATCTCTTGCAAATCACCCATCGTCCAAGATGTTGGAAAAATTTGCTATCCAATCTATAAGTGAGTGAATTGCTTCATCGTATTAAAAATGAGGCTGTAATTAAAATTGTGTAATTGCCTGTTTTTGATATGTTCATTTCAACAACGGAGACAGGCAAGCTATTGACCCTGACCCCGAATCTGATCCACCCATAATCAGAAATTCTCGACTTCAGGATGGCTGCATATTCTGGCAACCGCCCCCTCTGTCAGGATAGTTGTCACCCCCATCGAAAATACTAATGACAAGATGGGAACAGCTCGTGAAACGAATTTCACCAGAACGTAAATCAGCCGCACTGGCTAAATTACTACCGCCTTACAACATGACCGTCACCGCTGTTGCACAGATGGAAGTGTAAGTATCCCGCTAAACCGAACCATTCACTTTTAGAGATCTTCCGACATACTGATTATGTCCCGTTGAGGAGATCGCCATGCGTAAAGCCCGATTCACCGAACACCAGATCATCGCCGTTTTGAAGTCCGTTGAAGCCGGACGGACCGTCAAAGACGTTTGCCGCGAAGCGGGAATATCCGAGGCTTCGTATTACATCTATGGACTACCTCCATTTTGCAAGTACTGAATCTGGTTTTGGGTTGTTGCTTACATCTATCCGGCATCAGGAATACTAACCTGTGCCCAAATGGGTAATCCGCACACAATCGCCTCAACAACTGGGCGGCCTCTGAGGCCAATATAATAGTCAGGTTCCGATTGTGCAGGTGCAACCTGTCATCATTTTTCAGTACACTGCAACTTTTCTGGCTGGGTACTAACTTCCAACTGTCTGATACTCGGTATCATTTCTCAGCATCGACCAAATTATTCTCGCGTTCTTGTTAGCGACCGCCACGGTCGTTTTATTAAACCCGCGCCGTTCCTTCAACTGGTTAACCCACTGATACAGGCAGCCATCATTGTTATTCGTGGCAACTCTGACGACAGCGCGGGCACCATGAATAAAAAGTGTCCGCAAATGCTTGTCGCCTTTTTTCGTCATATTCATCAACACCTGCTTGTCGCCACTCGAGTGTTGTCGTGGAACCAGACCAAGTCATGCGGCAAAGTGACGACCATTTTTAAATTCGGTTCCTCTGCCAATCGCGGCAACAACAGCCGTGGCTGTTTTAGGACCAATGCCTTTAACTTTGGCAATGCGCTGACAGGCTTCTGATTGCCTGAACACAACATCAATTTCTTTATCAAAAAAGTTTATACGACGACCAAGATCGTTAAAGAGATCATAGAGTTCTGCAATTGTCCTCCGCATTCTGGCACTGAGACCATTTTCAGCATCTTCAAGGATAAGCGGAACGGCACGACGAACTCTTGAAACTGCCGCGCCGATTGTTATTCCCCGGTCAAGCAGCAGTCCTCGGATTTGGCAGACTGTCGCAGTACGATGATTGACAATACGCTGTCTTGCGCGGTGCAGAGCCTGAATATCCTGCTGTTCAGGGCTTTTCGGTGGAACAAATTGCATCGTAGGTTGCATCAGAGCCACAGCTATCGCCTGCGCATCATTGCCGTCATTTTTTTGGCCACGGACAAAAGGTTTTACATACTGAGGGCTAATAACTTTTACTTTATGTCCCAGTTTTTCAAATTCACGTTGCCAGTAAAATGCCCCAGTGGATGCCTCTACACCAATCAGACATGCCGGAATATTCGCCACAGTCTGGAGTAATTCTTTTCGTCCAGTGCGTTTTGTATAAACCGGCTTACCGGCCTGGTTTAATCCGCAGAGCTGAAAGATATTTTTAGCCAGATCAATACCCAGAAATACGATATTCATGGTGATTCTCCTGCTGAACGTATTTCGTACAGTTAACCGCAGAGGGGGGGAGGTAGTCCATCCCATTAACTGGAAAGCGAAATTTGGCGGTATGGAAGCCTCTGATATCAAAAAGATGAAAGAGCTGGAGGACGAAAACCGGCGACTGAAACAAATGTTTGCCGACCTCAGTCTGGAGTGCCGCGCACTCAAGGATGTTATTGAAAAAAAGCTTTAAAACCAGCGATAAAGCGTGAACTCGTCAATTATCTGACCGCACAGTTTGCGATGAGCATCCGCCAGGCATGCAGAGCGTTATCGTTGAGCAGGACGGTCTATTTTTATCAGCCCGACACCCGGCGTGATGAGCCGGTGATTCAGGTATTGACTGAAATGGCGGAACGCTATCCGCGCTACGGTTTCAAGAAGTTGTTCCAGAAGCTACGCAGGCAGGGGCATGCATGGAACCATAAACGAGTTCATCGAATTTATTGCCTGTTAAAACTGAATTTTCGCCGTAAGGGAAAGCAGCGCCTGCCGGTGCGTAACCCAGCACCGCTGATGACGCCGGAAGCACTTAACCAGAGCTGGTCGATAGATTTTATGCATGATGCGCTGGTCTGTGGCAGACGTTTCCGGACCTTTAATGTGGTAGATGACTTTAACCGCGAGGCTCTCGCGATAGAAATCGATCTGAATATCCCGGCGCAGCGGGTGGTCAGGGTATTGGACAGGATCGTGGCAAACCGTGGTTATCCGCTGAAACTGCGGATGGACAACGGCCCAGAGCTAATATCACTGACTCTGGCGCAGTGGGCTGAAGAGCATGGCGTGATGCTGGAATTTATCAAACCGGGAAAACCAACACAAAATGCCTTCATCGAACGTTTTAACCGGACATACCGGACAGAGATACTGGATTTTTATCTGTTCAGAACACTGAATGAAGCACGGGAAATCACAGAGCACTGGCTGACGGAATACAACAGCGAGCGGCCTCATGAATCCCTGAATAACCTGACGCCGGAAGAATACCGGCTGATGACTGAAAAACCGGATATCTCAAAAAGTGCATGGAACTAAAACGGGTGTACTTACATGACCAGTCGGCGCGGTATCAAACACAAGATGATCGTACTCGTCACGCAGCCGCGCATCCGTCAGCAAGGCGGTGAACTCGTCGAATGCAGCAATCTCCGTCGTACATGCCCCCGACAGTTGTTCCTCAATACCCGCAACGATGTTATCCGGTAAAACACCGCGAACAGGCCCAACAATACGCTCACGATACGTGGCTGCGGCGGCAATCGGATCGACCTCCAAAGCGGACATCCCGTTTACTGCCACGATTTGGGTAATGCGATGCCCGATGGTTTGTTCAAATACTTGGGCGATATTGGAGGCCGGATCCGTACTGACCAGCAACACCCGCTTACCGGCATCAGCCAGATGGATCGCCGTTGCGCAAGCCAGAGAGGTTTTCCCAACCCCGCCTTTGCCGGTAAAAAACAAAAAGGGAGGTACCTGCTGAAGCATCAGCATAGAAATACTCCTTTGTATTCAATGAATACGGGAATCGACACATCAGTTAGCAACACGATTTATTGTTGCCGCTACAGCATGGCGCTGCGGGAGCCGTATCAACCGCTGCCGACAACATCCCCCAGCGCGCCAGCTCATCGCGATGAGGATAACGGCCAGCCAGCACGACTTCCCCCTCAACCAACGTCAGCGGTAATGACTCCTTGCCGGATCGGGCCAGAAAGCCTTTGACGGTTTCGTTCTGTGCGAAAAGTAAGGGTTGTTGCGCCAGATTGAAGCGCTCGATGCGTATACCCTGCTGCTTTGCCCACTCAAAATCAGCGGCGAATGCAATTAATGCTGAATCAGTTTTCGGACCGCAAACCCCTGAAGAGCAACACAGTGCCGGATCAAAAATCTGAATAGTGTTCATTTGACTCTCCATCAACTATTGAAGTAATGATCGTTAAACGATCCTGCTCAACCATCAATCCAGGATCGTCCACGGTAGTCATTCGCACGCGGGTCGCGCCAACATTCTTAACCAATCAGTATTCAGCGCTCCGCTGACGGCCCTTTCAGCCAATGAGATGCAGCGATAGTCCAGGTATTTCACTGAGGCAGTGGCCGGCGCCTCCACCGCCGCAAAGCGGCGGCAGTCATCAACATCGAAAAAGTACCTTCATGAAAAGTACCCTCATGTTTTGTCCTCTTTCGAGAGCTTAAGCGGCGGCAAAACAGCGTCAGAACACGCTGATGCAGAACGAAAACCAGCGCATTGCTCAGGATGATCCGCACAACACTCTTCGGTCAGCCAGGCAATCAAATCCAGCATTAATGGGATATTGGCGCGATAACGCTGGTAACGCCCTTCCTGTTCAACCGTCAGCAACCCAGCCTGAACCAACGCTTTTAAATGAAACGACAGATTGGTCGGCGGGATATCAAGCGCTGATGCAATATCGCCTGCAACCATGCCTTCAGTTCCCTTTCTGATCAGCAAGCGATAGACATCCAGACGTACACCGGAAGAAAGGGATTCAAAGAGACCTGTGGCTATTTTTTTTTCCATAATCTGCAATCAGCGTGTCACCTAACACAACCATACGATACTTCAATTATTGTTGAAGTATCATGATGTAGCAAGCCTCACCCCCCTGATAATTTAACCCTGTATCGATAAACGTCGGCATCCGTACTGATTGAACGACGGGTTGTACGAGGAATAATATTAAGATATTCAAACTGATGCTAAACCTGGCAGCCTTCATCAAACGGTGATAATGGCACGGGCCTTTCGCTCGCCACACTCCCGCTAAGGAATAATATCCGGTGGTCTATTTACCCAGATGGCAATCCTGAGTTTCATCACTCACGCTTGCCCGACGGTAATGTGGGTTATGGCAGAAAGCACGGAAATACTTCACAAAAAATTATCTATATATATATTCACAGAAAAATTAGCCCTGCTAAACACCCGCCGCCAGCGCGATAAAATAGAACGCGATCCGCATGCCTACTCAATACGCTAAAATAATTAATATAATTATCAACAAGTTCCATCAACATGAAAAACCAACTGCCATCTTGCATAAAATTTTTTGAAAAAAATAGACCTCTATCATGACAGTCACATCATCACGTAAAGAACTCACCATAAATATTGATTAGCAAAAATTCAGTATAATTTTATTTAAAACACGCAAGAATCTCATTCCACTGAATAATAGGAAATAGCGTTATCGAATATCCTCCCCAATGCAATCTAGCTATGAATATTTATAAACATGAACAATCATCATCAGCCAAGATTTATTTATATTGAACATTGACATATTTTATAAAAATAAGATAATAGGAAATTATTTAATCTATTTTCTCATGTAAGAGAGATATGCAATGATTGCGGATTTTCAAAATGAACTTTTTGAACAATCTGATATTTCCACTGCGATACTCAATCTCAAAGGGAATTTTGTCAAAGTTAATGTAGCATTCTGTGAACTGCTTGGCATCAGCAGGGAAAATATTGAAGGATATCCTTTCCGCAAGCTGTCTGCTATTAATGATTCTACCGGACACATATCAATAATTAGCGCATTATTGAAAGATGAACTCAAAAGTTCTTTTTTTTATCACACGTTTCAGAAAAGCGATGGCCACCCTATCCAAACGCTTATCCACATAGGTGTTATAAAAAAAGATAACCAGGTAATTTATTTTTACCTACATGTTTATGATACGGCCTTTTTCAAGAACAATGTTCCAGGCTTAGCGGGGAAAAATCATTTCCCCGACTCAGCACCTCCTGATGAGACGGATCGATTCGATACTTTCATCAACAATAAGAAACAGGCATTCATTGAATTTAATGAGCATGGCTGCGCCACAAAATTCAATATTGCAGCCAGGAATATGTTCCAGCTGGATGAGCGAGCATTAAACCATAAAATATGTGAAAAAATTATTTTTCCTAAAAAAAGAAGCCCGCTGGGGGCTTCTTTCTCAGACATATTCATGGCTCACTCAGAACATCATGATGGTTTCAAAAAACGTTTTTACGGAAAAGATAGAGATGGCAACTGGTTCCCCATTGAAATAGTCACCAATACCTATCAGGTTAATAATGAAAACTATTACTCCATTTCCATTACAAATATCAGTAATCGAGTTGAAAATTTAAAAGCGTTGATTCACCGCCAATTGCGATTAAGTGAGATCATTGACAGCATCCCTGCGTTAATTGCCCACGTGGATAAAAACCTCAATTTTACATTTATCAACAACATGTATGAGCAATATTTCTCATGTAAACCGGAAAGCATACTAAACACATCGGTTTTCCATTTTTACGACCGTAAATTTTTCTCTCCGGCGGATTTCAAAATCAAAAAAGTCTATGAGAAAATAAGTTACTCATTCGAGAAAACGATAGAAATTAATGGTGAGAATGTTGTTTTCAACAATACGGTGATACCCGCCAAGAAACTTCAGGATGGTTTTTACCTTTTAACAAATGACATCACTGAATTAAGAAACCAACAAGATGTATACCGGTACGATGCTAATCATGATCTGTTGACTGGATTACCCAACCGTCGCGCAGTTGATGACTACCTTGAACATTATCGGAATCTAGAATTAAAAACTCGCCATGATGATTATGGTATCGGTGTTTTATTTTTTGATTTAAACGGTTTTAAAGAAATCAACGACAGCTACGGGCATGACGTGGGTGATAAAACCCTGATCAAATTCTCACAGATTGTGAAAGAAAACATTCAACATGATGATTTCTTTGCCCGGCTATCAGGCGACGAATTTTTGTTAATCATTGAGCGATCAAAATTCAACGTTCTGGAATCCGAAGCGGAATTACTGGTTAAAAAAATCCACTCGAACCTGAACTCGCCAGTGATTATCGATGATATCGAAATCACGATAAGAACCAGTATTGGTGTTTCGTTAAGGAAAAATAATCAGAATATTAATATTGAAAACTTAATCATTGATGCAGATAAACGAATGTATAAAAACAAGAGGGAACTAAAATCTCATCTGTTATCAAAATGACAATCATAAAAATAATTGTATTACATCCTCACTCATTCGAATGGCAGGGACTGGCTGACGTATTAAACAACACGACGTGAGTGACCCCCGATGAACGGATTACAGTGAGTGATTCGGGTGAGCGAACGCCGCCAATGCCCCTGAAATATAAACCACCTGAAACGTAAAGTATGACGTTATACACTCGTATCAACATCGTGATTGTTCAATAACGATAAAACTCGTCAGGATATAGCGCACGTTGCGGTGAATGATTCAAATACATGACAAATTAACCGGGCAAATTTCAACACCGCTTGCTGTGCCCAAAAAGGGCAAAGCTCAGCAATAGGCCGAGCAATCAAATCAACTCGTGTACAACCTGCGGGACGACGGGAAGATGTGGCTTGAAAACAACACACCGGATCCCGCGCAGCACATCGTTTATAACTCTGCTTTTTACTTATAGTTCAATGTGAATGGAATAAACGCTCTGCCGCGTAGAGAAAGCGTCCGCCGCACCGCTGATCAGGTGACGCTGTTAACCAGTAACATACCATTCGGGTTATTAAAGAGCAGGTTGGTTTCTTTCACCATGGCGTTATCTATACCTTTTGCGCGGCAATTCCCTTCGGGCGCAAAATGTGCCGCTCTTTATCTCACGAATAAAAATTATACGCAAGTGTTATTCCCGTCGCCGTAACAGGCTGCACAGAGAGATGCGGACGACACCGTCAGCCGAAGGCTCTGGCATCCCGACGCTCGCCAAAACGCCCGGCACCACTAGGGGCATTCACGGTGTACCCGACGCGACAAACCGGCGGAGCTGAACATTCGGTTAAACCCGATGAAGCGGAGAGACGGGTGCCCCGCCAGCCTGAATGCTTGGTGAATACACATTCAGGCTGGGCCGGGCAGTCTGCGGAAAACTATCTGAATTGACGATCGTCGATATAACGGCGTTTATCCGCCGCCGGTGGGAAATATTGGTACAACCAGGTCTCACTGATGGCACGTCCCTGGCAGCGCAGGAACATCCTCATTTCAACCGGATCGGTCGCATCCGATGTCGGATACCAATCAAACAAGATGCGATAGCCGTCAAATGGCGCCACATACAGCACTTCAACTTGTTTCGCTACCCCGTTGGACAACGTGATCACCGGCTCAATCCCCTTGGGTGCCGACGCTTTCAGGTCGCCACCGATGAAATCGACAGCAAAACGGCGCGACCATTTTTCCGGGAAATGTTCGCCGGGCGCCCACCCCTCGGGAAAACTGCCCATCCCGGTACGAGTGGCATACACCTGCGCCAGCGGCGTCTTAACCGGTGGCAACCCGCTCCAGTACAGACGGTACGCAAAGTTCAGCCGATCACCCGCTTTGACCGATTTCTCTGGTTGCCAGAAACAGACGATGTTATCCAGTGTTTCGCCGGTAGTGGGGATCTCCATCAACGCGACGCTGCCTTTGCCCCATTGGTTACGTGGTTCCACCCACAAGCTGGGACGCTTGTTGTACCACCCCATCACATCCTGATAACTGTTGAAGTCGTGATCGGTTTGCAGCAGACCGAACCCCTTGGGGTTCTCATCCATAAATGCGTTGAACTGCAAACGCTGTGGGTTATTCAACGGCCGACACACCCATTCGCCGTTGCCGCGCAGCATCGCCAGACGATCGGAATCATGGATTTGCGGATGGATGGTGTCGCACATCCGGCGTTCGTTAGTCCCGCAACTGAACATGCTGGTCATCGGCGCAATACCCAATTGCTGGATGTCTTTACGCGCATAGAGATGGTTTTCAATATCCATCACCACCTGGGTGGCTTCACAATACAGCGTAAATTTGTACGCGCCGGCGATGCTGGGGCTATCCAGCAAGGCATACACCACAAACGAGGTCTCCCCCTCTTTCGGTGCTTCAATCCAGAACGCGGTAAAGTCAGGAAACTCCTCCACGCCCTTGGCATAGGTATCAATCGCCAGGCCGCGCGCCGACAGCCCGTACTGGCCGGTCTTATCCACCGCACGGAAATAGCTGGCCCCAAGGAAGGAAAGCACGTCATAACGCGCCAGCTCCGGCGCTTTAAACACTTTGAACCCGGCAAAACCGAGATCCGATTGCCCCTCTAACTGACGGGTATCCACCCCAGCGTTGTGGTAGTTAAATAACGCCGGCCGGAAGTAAATTTCCTGCGCCTGATGGGTATGAGGATCGAGCGTAAACATCCGTACCCGGCGACGGAACCCCATGCCAACATGGAAAAAGTGCACATCCAACTGACGTTTCGCGATGCCGTTCCACAACGAGTGACCGGCATCATATTGAATACTGTTATAAGCCTGCGGCGACAGGTTGGCCAAGGTTGCCGGCAGAGGCTGCGGAGCGCCTCCCCACGGCTTTTTGGCCAAATCCCGCGCCATGCCCTGAAGCACGGAGAAATCAAAATCGGTAGCGCGCCCATTGGCGAGCCCAGCATCCTGCGCCCAGGCGGCCTGAGAAAAGAGCGTTGCCAGCGTGGGTGTGCCACAAGCCGCGGCAAGGGCCATTGAAGCCTGAATAAAACGTCTGCGGTTCATGCCAGAAAAATATCCTTGTGCATTGGTAAGATTGTTTTACCGTCAGGTAACGCGAAGCGGGAATAGTACAATCAGCGTCGACATGGCTCTATTTAAAATTGTTGCTGGATCACCATTTTCGCCCACCGATTCCTCACGTCATCCCCGGTATTGAGGCATACGATCATCAGCAATCCACGGAGATATCCGCGTCTACGAGGTAAAACTCACCCACCGGTCCCGCCCCAGAGCCTTGCCCTGATAAAGCGCAGTATCCGCATTACGCAGCAACGTGTTCCAGCCGCCATCGTTTCGGGGGATCTGGCAATCCACGCCAATACTCAATGTAATGGAATCACTGATCTCTGAGGCGCGATGCGGGATCGCCAACTGCCGGACGGTATCGAGAATGGCCTCGGCACGCTGACAGGCACCCGCCAGATCGGTAAACGGCAATAAACAAGCGAACTCCTCTCCGCCATACCGAAAGCACATATCCATCGGGCGACGAATATTCTGCTGTATCGCCGTGGCGACCTGGCGTAGACAATCATCGCCAGCCTGATGCCCATAGCTATCGTTGTAGCGTTTGAAGAAATCGACATCCAACATCAACAGTGCAATAGGCCGGCTTTCTCGACGGCAGACCTGCCAGTAACCTGGTAGCATCTCATCGAAACGCCGCCGGTTGGACAGCCCAGTTAACCCGTCAAGCCAAGCAATGTCGCGCATATTGTCCATGTACAGCTTCAGCGTCAGCTGTGTCATCACTCGCGCACGTACCACTGCCGGATTAATCGGTTTAGAAATAAAGTCCGCCGCGCCGATCTCAAAACCATAGGCTTCCATATCCGCTTCGGTTTCCGAGGTCACAAAAATGATGGGAATCAATTCAGTAAGTGGATCGGCCTTCAAGCATCGACACACTTCATAACCATCCATGCCTGGCATCACGATATCCAGCAGAATCAAGTCCGGTTTCTGGGTACGCGCCTGCTCCATCGCTTTCTCGCCGTTGGTCGCCATCAGCACATCGAATTGATCAGTGAACACGTCATTCAGAATCCGGATATTGATCGGTTGATCATCGACGATCAGTACCTTGGGTTTAATTCCTTTCTGGTGATACTGCTCAAGCATATTTTTCCACATCGGGATGTTCCTTTATCAAAGCCAGAATACGGTTTGCATCATCAAACTCGAGGTTCTCCGTAGCGTGCACCAGTTGCCGAAGTGGCGCCTGTAACTGCGCTTCATGCGCTAGCGCGCCGGACAGTTGCTCCGCCAGAACAATCGCTTTCAGATTGCCGCTGCCCAACAGTTCAGCCAATGACACCAGCAGCGCCGGGATATCGGCAGGCTGAGAATCTGCCGACGGCGCATCAGCCGCAGAGATCTCGGCAAGCCGCGTAGTCAGCGCCTCGTATTCCCGATGAGCGTCCGTTTCAAGGGTCGCTATCAATTGATGAAAGAGGTCGTTTTTTTCCGATTCGTCGGCACGCTTTAATGCGGATTCCGTTGACGCCAGCCGCTGATAAAGCGCATCCAGCCCGACAGTGCCGACGAGCCCTTTCAGGGTATGCAGCGTCGCCATTCCACCCGACCAGTTTTGCTCGGCACACTGCAAGCTCAGGGTATGTGACAGCGTATTAAAAGAGGGCATAAACGCATGCAGCAGTTTCACTAATAGCGTTCTGTTGCCGCCGAAACGCTGCAACGCCCGAACCAGAGGATCATTCTCCGCCGGTGAAGGATTCGCTTCGGTTATTTCCCGCCCGGCAAACGGCGCAAGTGTTCTGATTACCTCAGCAAAATCGAACGGTTTGCCTAGATGGCCGTTCATTCCCGCCGCCAGACAGGCCTGTTTATCCGACGGGCTGACATTCGCAGTCATGGCGATGATGGGTAGCGAAACGCCGGCCGGCCAGGCTCGGATACGACGAGTGGCCTCGAAACCGTCGATATCCGGCATCTGGAGATCCATCAGCACCACATCAAAGTGACGAGTGCCTTCCGTAATCAACCTGACACCCTCTTCACCGCCGGAAGCAACGGTGACGTTCACCCCCTCACCGATCAGAAGTTCGCGGGCGACTTCCTGATTGAACGCATTATCTTCAACCAGCAGTACGGATAATCCTTTCAATATGCTGTCTGACCTATCCGAAGGCACCACCGCCGGTTCGGATACCACGGGAACCGAATTTGCAGACGTCAGCGCCTGAAACAACGGCATAATCAGCACCGGTTTGGCAAGCACCCGCTCAACATCAGACGATACGCCAGACTCCAGCATGTCCTCATTGCTGGCGGAACTCAGTAAGATGAGACTCGGCCGCGAAGACAAAATCAAACCGTGCCGAATATGATGAGCCAACGTGATGCCATCCATATCCGGCATCTGTTTATCAATCAATACGATATCAAAGGGACTACCCTGTGCGGACGCCTGTTCCAGCGTTTCCATCGCCTGCGCCGCATTCTCAACATCAACGGCTGATACCTGCAACGACGCGAGCATTCTCACCAACAACGCACCAGAAGTGCGATTATCATCCACCACCAGGATACGCAACGGAGTACCGGATAACGTTGGCGGCACCCATGTCAATGACGTATCCCGCGGGAACGACAGCGTGAGTGAAAACGTGCTCCCTTGCCCCAGCTCACTGTCTACCCCCAATTCACCGCCCATTTTTTCAACCAATCGCTTACAAATAACCAGCCCCAACCCCGTACCGCCATAACGTCGAGTGGTCGACGCCTCCGCCTGAGTAAATTCGCCGAAAATACGTGTTTGCTGCTCCGGACTGATGCCAATGCCGCTGTCCTGCACGCTAATACGAATGTGTTGTACCGCGTCATCACTTGCCAGCAATTCGGTTTTCACAATAACTTCGCCACGTTCGGTAAACTTGATGGCATTACTGATGAGATTAATCAGCACCTGCTGCAACCGCAGCTCATCGCCAATGAGGTAAGGCGAGAGCAGCGGGTCCAGATCGAATAATAACTCGATGGATTTATCACGCAGGTTCCCCGACAGCATGATCGCCAAATGCTGCATCAAGGCATTCAGGTCAAAAGGTTGCGGATCCAGCTCTAGCTTGCCCGCATCGATTTTCGAGTAATCAAGGATGTCGTTGAGCAGCCCCAGCAACGATGTCGCCGCCATATGCGCCTTCGAGGCAAACTCGTGCTGTCTGGGCGTCAAATTGTTTCTCAGCAACACTTGCAGCATCCCCAGCACCGCATTCATCGGCGTACGAATCTCGTGGCTCATATTGGCCAAAAACATCGATTTCGCTTCATTAGCCGCATCTGCCTGACGCTTGGCTTTCTCTAACGCCTCTTGCGCCTGACGCTGCTGGGTGATATCCGCCGCCACACCCAAGTAGCCCATGAGTTGATCCCGCTCGTCACGCATGGCGGTGACGACCAGATTGACCGGGAAACGACCGCCATCCTTACGTACATAGGTCCACTCATGATGTTCAGCTTGATTCTGCAACGCCTTATAGCTGAAGACCTCAAAGCCGCGGATGGTTTCGCCGTAGGTCAGGGTCAGCTCGTGGCTGCGAGACGCCAACTCCTGAATATCATGGAAGATCGCCGGCGTGGCTTTCCCCACTACCTCCTCCTCGCTATACCCCAGCATCTGTACTGCGCCTTTGTTAAAGAAGGTAATCACGCCATGTAGATCGGTGGCGATGATGCAGAACTCATGGGCCGCGGACAGCACTGTTCTAAACAGCAAGTTAACTTCAGCCAGTTCGGCGGTTCGTTGACGAACCTGCCGTTCTAGCTCCGTGTTCAGATTATAGATCCGCCGCTCCGCTTCTTTTTGCAGCGAGATATCCCGCACGGTTTTAGATACCCCGATGACCCGGCCATCGGGAGCACGGATCGGTGAAATGGTCGCCGATACCATAAATTCAGAGCCATCTTTGCGATGGCGAACGGTTTCAAAGGCGCTGATCGTTTCGCCGGCGCAGACCCGACGCAGAATATCCGGCTCTTCACTTTTCAAGCGCTCTGGAATAATCAGCTCGGCCAAGGGAAGGCCGATAACTTCGTCGCGCATATAACCGAACAGGCGTTCGGCACCGCTGTTCCAACTGATGATGATGCCCTGTGTATCCTTACCGATAATGCCATCGGGAGAACTTTCGACGATCATTTCCAGCTTGCTCCGTTCTTGCTGGAGCTGCTTTCTGTCAGCGCGGCGCAACCGCAGTGTATTCGCCAGCACGGACATCACCACCGAGATTCCGACGCCCAGGATGAACACACCCGTCATCGAAAACAGGTTGAGCATGTCCAGATAGTCGGGCGTGACAGACAGGCTGAAGCGCCAGATGCGTCCCAACACATTCACATCGTGGTGATACGGATACAGCCCCTCCTGTTCGGCGCTGCGATAAAACACCATCGGATCACCCAGTTCGGTTACATCACTTAAACGCAGAATGACCCGGCCGTCGCTAAAAGATTCGTTTTTAAGCACTTCAGCCATATTGATCGGCGCATAGGCCCAACCAAACGCTTTCTGTCGCCGTGCCGATTCGTTATCCGGCATCACGCCGTCGCGATAAATCGGCATGAATAGCAAGAAAGAGTTGAAAATGGTGTCTAAGCCAAATTTTAATGACAGTGGAGAGGTGATGGTGGCCTTGCCGGATAGCATCGCTTCATCGGCGGCATGTTTTCTGAAGGGATTCGACGCCAGATCCAGACCAATCACGCTGGAATTGGTACTACCCTGTGACGGTTCCAGATACTCGACGACATATAATTCATCCTGCTCATCACCGAGACTCGTTACTGTAAAATCAGGACGATTGTCACGGTGCGTCTTGTCCAGATAAGCGGCCAACGCCTCCCTTGGCACCCGGCGGACGAAGCCGAACCCTCTGGCCCCCGGAAAGTTATTCGCCAAATCCAAGGTCGCGCCGTACCGATGATATCCCTGTGTGTTGATGCTCTCACCACCGCTGGCCAGAACGGCGGTTCTCGCCTCCAGTAACCCATAACGATAGCGATTCATTTTATCGATAACGGAATTAAACAGTGGCGTAGCGCTATCGATGATAGCCGCTTTAATCCGCTGCTCATTTAAACGGTTCACCGCTTCGGCGATAACCACCGTCAACCCAAGGCAAAATAAAAATGTCACAACCGTGATCAGATGAGCATGAAGTACATGATTTATCACTGAAGGCCGCGTCATTTTCTTTTTCATATATAGGGTGCCGTTATTTACCTGAGTCAAAATACCTTTTGTGTTATTCCTCTACACAAATAACAACCTGACCGTGCTTCATTTCCCTTCGCGATGCCCACGCAGTTCCTCATCACCACGTACGACATACAAAAGTATTAGTGCAGATTGGGACTTATTACAGTCCGTCGTCATGTTTTGCCAAACCCGGCGTACTTAAGGTGGTAGATAAATGGCTTGCCGTTGCGGCTACTGATGGATAAATGAGGGGAAAATACCTTAGACCACTGACAGAATGATGACCTAGGTCTATGGAATGATTAGCCATTAACTCTACTCTTACTTAACAGCAAACTACGGGTATGGATAAGTGTCCAGACGACCTGCGACGCGACAATGTTATCTCTCATCGCTTCGATTTCACGTTTCTGCTTACTGGTGCGAAAAATGATCGGGAAAGTTCATGGTTAATATTATTGATAGCTCCATGATGTCTACATCCCTCGGGGCCCATAAAGTGATGTTTCACCCTGCACTATGGGATATCCCGGAAAATACGCTCGCGTTGGGGGTAGGAAACCCGTCGTCATCGGGTATTGTGCTTTCTCACAAGAATGGCCGCGAACATTTTCGCTCGCTATCAGCCTGGCTTTGGGCCATGAGTCATGAAAAATTCCACGAAACGATAAAACATAAAACCGCCGAGCCAATTAATCAGATTATCGTGGAAGACTTTTCGCTGGATACCTGTCTGGCATGGATACTGTTTCAGCTACGGGTTTGGCCCGGTTTCACACATTACCCGGCGGAACTGGAAGCATGGGTTAATTATGTCGACCTCTGGGAACAGGGATTCCATCTGGAAAGCGATGACATTACCCATTCCGCCGCCTGCCTGCACACGGCTTATGCCCACGCGCAACTCAATGCCGCCAAAAATCATGACGATCATTATGATGCTGAAAAATTGCATGCAGGATTCGCCGGTTGTATCCGTTTGCTGATTGATTTTATTAATCAAAGTCATACGCCTACCCAAGGTATCCAGCCGCTGCCGACGTTAGAGTTCCATGCCGCCGAGTCTGCGCTGAACTATGAATATCAGTTCTATCAATTAACCATTGCGCGCGCCGCCACCTGCCAGCTATTGGTGGAACAACAGAACAGTCGGCGCAAATTGATGGTGGATGCCCTGTTTCTGAATGAACAGCACGCCAGCGGGCTGTTCAAGATTTTCGCTCGCAATGACCGCCAACGCAGTTGGTGTAAAAATGGCTTCACGCTGCTGGGAATTTACCGCCAGCAAGAGCAAGGAACCGGTAACGATATCGTGATCTCGGTGGATCCCCGTTCAAACCTTTCGCTGGAAAAATTGTGGCGAGCATTAGAAGCCAAAGAGAATGAACGCTGGAACGGCTCGCGGCCTTGCGACACACCGCGCCCGCTGCGCAGTTATATCGACCCGCATCGCAGTACCGATAACGCTATCGCTTTGCTACCCGGTGCGCCGAATCAGCCCTGGTGGGACGATGAAGGGCGCTATACCCTGATTGCCGCACCTAAAATGCTGGATGCAGATCAACGGGTTATGGGATCACAACTCGATTGGTGGCAAGATGTTCTGCCGTTGATCTGGCAACACTATTTTGTGCAACATATTTCGCCGTACCTGGAAGAAATCAAGCCCACCCTCACCCGCGCGCCCAATCACAAGTATTTGTGCGCACTACGCTGGCTGCAGCCGGATCAACGCCTGCAACAAACGGACATCACCGCACATCTGATGGATACGCCGTCATTCCATGCCTGGCTGGCGACATGCAGCCAACCCCCCGCGGCCCAAACCCCTTACACCTTGCCCGCCTCTGACGAGTATGAGGCCTACTGGCAAGAAGATGTGCTGACCATTATTCATGAGCACGGCGTCACCCTGTTCAGCCGTCGGCCCGACAATCCGACACTCCAAGAGTTGCTTGTCACCGCGGAGAGAATCGCCGTGCTCAGCGCTGATTACGCACAATTTCTCCAGCAAACCCACCACATTTTTAGGAAATGGCCGTCGTTGCTGAGAGAAAACACGCAAAAGATTAAAGATAAACAGTGGGAAGAGGAAATCTTTCAACTACGTCTCAACGCACTCCACACGCTTGACCGAATGGATACGCTATCCATCCATCCTCAGGAAAATCGTCTGAACAATGCATTGCAGCGCCACTGGGGGCTTCATGCTCAGCGGGAAAACCTGTTCGCGCAACTTGATAGACTGGATGCGCTGGTCAATAACGCCATATCCCGGCAAAAAGCCTACCGCCACCGCATCTATGGGTCGCTCTTTTCTGCGCTGGGGCTGGGCGTCGCGGCCAGCCATGTTTGGGAGCCCATCAGAGAAAGCCTGTCGACCAATACTTTCGAGTGGCAGTTGCTCCTGTTTAAAGACCCGATGGCATCGCATCAACAGCTACAGGCTATTGCCGCAGAAAGTGCCCATTACGAACTGATTACATTGGGGATTTTTTTAGCTTTCGCTCTGTTGGGTTTTATTCTGTTCTGGTTTTTCGACATTCGCAGCGAAGAATAATAGCGCTAATAAGGATACATGCTCATGGATACACGTATCACTCAGCAAATCATTCAACAATCCAGAGAGATCATCGTCGCCGCCCATCGGCAAATAGCCACCGTGCTGGAGCAGCCCGAACCCAACGCCCCTACCGCCGCCGCCGCACACCAGATGTTGGATAATGCGCGCAAAGCCTTGTCATCCTGGCGCGAAGTCGGGCTCAGGCTGCACATCGACGAAGCGCAGACAAAACGCTATATCGACTTGTTACGTGCAGTACAGCATCTGGAACCTCTGCCCGCAGAAGACAGCCAAGCGCGTAGCAAAAGCCTGATTACCTATCTGCAACTCATTAATGAACTCGAGTTGATCAAGCAGCAGAATGACGCATTCACCTGGTCCAGCCGCTACGATGTCCTCGTGAACGCCGATGCGGCCGACGCCGTGCGGCAGATGCGGGCGATCGAGCTGCTGATTCGTCATGTGGTCGATGAAGCCTGGTCGGATCAAGAGAAACTCATCCGGCGAATGCGCGAGCTATTGCCTGCCGAGCAGATCAAAAAGATCATAAAAAGCGCTGAAAAGGGCAATATTCTGAGCGGCACGCTGCTGGAACAATTGCGCATCATTTTTACCGATCAGCAAGATTTCCCCGATTACTACGACCCTTATTTTCAAACCGCAAGCGCGCTGAACTACGAATCATCCATCCAGAGAACCCTGTCCGTTTTTCTGCAGGCGCTCAATCCGATACGCAACAAGATTGCGCACCACAAAGCGCTCAGCGAAGCTGAACTGCTGTTATTGAACGAGTTTTTTGATCAGGTCATTGAGCCGTTGCAACATGCGCATGACGAAGGGACGCTAAAAATCGACCCCAGGAGGCTCTATCATGCCCCTCAGGAAGAACTGAGCCGCTACCAGCAGCAGATCGAGTCGCAACTTAAGCAAATTCGTCAAATTACCGATGTCATCAAGCACCTTGTCGAACAGACCAAATCCGGGCTCAACAAGATGGACCGCAAATTAACCTTTGCGCTGGCAGGCATTGCCGGAGTATTGGTCATCAGCACGGGAACCTGGCTCAGCACCGGTCATTTGGGCAGCAAACTCAACAACATCGGCTCGCAGTTGGAAAATGTAAAACAGGAAACCAGCGCGGACCCACGCAAAGAGCTTGCCAATCTGGGCATATCCTGGGAACAAAAATCCCTGCAACAAGCGGTCATTCGCGGCGACCTGCGCACGGTAAAGCTATTGAATGAAGGGGGGATGTCGATGGATCCTGAATACCTGATTCAGGCCATGCTCGCATGGTATCGCAGCGATAAGAATGGCGATATCAAAGCCACCATCGAATACATCACCCAGCACGCTCAACGCCGGATAAACACCCAGTCCGATCGCTGTAGCTCGGCCATCTATTTTGCTCGCGAAGAAGAAAAAAAAGGCCGTGCCGATGATGATATCAACACCAAAATCATCCGCTACCTCTGCTCCACCACCGAAGGTAAAGCCTCATTTATCAAGGAACGGCAATTGGCCATCAGGGATCTCGCCACCCTGAACGATCAGTACACGCACGACCGCCAACCCTCGGCGGAGTGTGTTCGGGAAAACATGAAAGACAACGGTCAGGCGCTGGCGAACAAACTGTTTCTTTACAGCAGTTACACGCCGGACATTCGTACCGACGTCAGCACGCGCGCTGCTATCGAAACGGTGCAACATTTTCCCGCCTACAGAAATGCCACCGTTAGCACATCGGTAGTGAATGCCTCGGCCAAATATTTTTGCGACGCTCGCAGCCAAATCGCCCAGCAGTTTTATCCACCACTCATTCAGGAAGCGACACAAAAAACACAGCGCTATGACCGTATCGCTACGGTACTCGGCATCACGCCATAGCCGTGCGACCCACCCACCTGAACCCCCTGTCAGGTCGGTGCGTCAACCCGCTCATACTGCTCATCCAGTAACGTAAAGGCATATTGTCGTTGCGAGGACAGAATGACCTGGCCGGTTCGGGTGACGAAGATCGCTTCGATATCAGGTGTTTGGGCCAGATAGGCCAGCCCTTTCTCAACCCCCATGCCGTAAATCAGCGTGGTGTAGATATCACCGTCGATGGAGGCATCGGAAATAATGGTGACGCTAAGCAGCTCGTTATCCAACGGGTAGCCGGTTTTCGGGTCAAGAATGTGGTGATAACGGCGGCCATTCAGCTCGAAGTAACGTTCATACACGCCGGACGTCACCACCGACTTGTCGGTGACGCCAATCACGCCGATCACCTCGCCTTTATCGGAAAAGGGTTTTTGCAACCCCACCGACCAAAGCGCCTGCGCGCCTGTTTGCGGCCGACCCAGCGTCTGCACATTGCCGCCCAGATTGAGCAACGCATGATAGATATGCTGTTGGTACAGATAATGTTTAACGACATCGGCGATATAGCCTTTGGCAATCGCCCCCAGGTCGATCTCCATGCCCGTCTTGGCCAAAAACACCGAATGATCCTGCGCATTGAGCAGGATATCCTGCGGATCCGTCAGCGCCAACAGCGCCCGTAACTCATCAGCCGGCGGCTCGCTGTGCCCCTGAAAGCCGATTTTCCAGCGTTTCACCACCGGGCCGATGGTGACGTTGAAACAGCTGCCGTCCAGCAGGCTAACGTCTCTGGCGCGTTTTATCAGATTAAACACCTGCGGGCTAACCACTACGGGATGGCGGCCGGCGGCATGGTTGATATCCATCACCTCAGACGCCGCGCGATTGACGGTCAACGTGTCTTCAAACTGTTTGATAAGGCCAAACACCCGAGACACCAGTGGCTCATTGTGCTCAAACAGCTTAAGCAGAATGGGCGACCCCATTAACACGGTGGTATACGCATAAACCCGGGCATCTGGCGACATGGCGGATGATCCCAAAGAGAGGAAAAGTTCGCGTCTGCGCCAGATGGCCTCTGACGCAGACGGATGGGCTGTCGATTACAGCTGTGCGTAGGATGCCGCGTTACGGCCCGCCTGAATACCAAAAATGATGATGTCGGCGACAGCATTGCCGCCGATGCGGTTGCTGCCGTGGATGCCGCCCACCACTTCACCGGCAGCGAAAGCGCCGCGGATCACACGTTTGTCGTTATCCAATACCGCGGTCTCGGTGTTGATCACCACCCCGCCCATGGTGTGGTGCACGCCCGGTGCAATCCTGATCGCATAAAACGGCCCCTGATTGATCGGGTGACGCAGTGCGGTCTTACGGCCAAAGTCTGCGTCCTGCTGTTTGTCGACGAAGACATTGTAGCGTTCCAGCGTCGCCAGCAGGGTATGCATATCCATGTTGAGTTTTTCCGCCAGTTCGCGCGGAGAGTTCGCGCTGACGACAAAACCCCGGGACAGATACTCATCGGCCGCCTTGTTTTTCATCCTCACTTGCTCATCAAACAGGATATAGGCGTATTTTTCCGGCAGATTGATGATGGCCGCCGACACCTTGTCGCGTGTCTCCATCTCGTTGAAGAAGCGATGACCCTGCTGATTGACCAGAATCGCACCGCCGCCGCGGATCGACTCGGAAATCAGGTAAGACGTCGACTGTTCGACGGTCGGGTGGATCTGAATCTCGCCCAGGTCAACGGTATCCGCGCCGATCTTCTCCAGAATGGCGATACCGCTGCCGGTGGCGCCTTTATGGTTGGTGGTCACGAAACCGTTCAGATCGGGGCGGTATTTCACCACCATCTCGTGATTGGCGCTGAACCCGCCGGTGGCCACCACCACCCCTTTGGCGGCGATGGTCAGCTCTTCATTATCCTCATTACGCACCCGCACACCGGCAATGGCCCCGTCGTCGTGAACGATGTCGATAACCGAGGTATCCAGCATCACGTCGATACCGCGTTTATTGACGTTTTTCACCAGCCCGCTGATCAGGAAACCGCCGACGGCGGAACCATCCGCCGGACGATGGGTGCGATCCACACTCATACCACCGGTGATGGTGATGTCATTCAGTTCGATACCGCGCTCCGCCAGCCATTCGATCGCCTTAGGCGCACCTTCCACGAATCGTTTCAGCAATGCGGGATTATTTTTATGCTTACCGCCTTTCAGCGTTTCCTCGTAGAAACGTTCTTTATCGTCGTCAATGCCTTTCATCTTCTGGAAACGGGTTCCAGCGGCATTCATCCCCACCGACGCTTTGATGGTATTACCGCCGATGCTGGACATCTTCTCGACAATCAATACCTTCGCGCCGTCGTCACTGGCCTGAATCGCCGCGGCCAGACCGGCGCCGCCGCTGCCGATAACCACCACGTCGTAACTCGGCATCTCTTGCGGGTCGCCGCCGTCTTCCAGAATCGCCGCCTTGCAGGATTTGGCCAGCGCTTTGGAGACCGCTTTTTTCACCGCTTCGCTTTGGGTGGTCGCACCGGTGACTGCATCCACATGCGGGCTGTTGGCGTCAAGAATACGGGAGCGGATGACGTCGAAACTGGTGACGAAAGAAGCATCCAGATTCGGGTTGTGTCCCAGTGTGACATCGGCAATGCGATCGGTTTCCAGGCTAACGTTGATCACCAGTTCATTGGCATCGTCCTGTACGGTTTCCTGGAACACGCCGGCCTTGAACTTCTTCGACGACAGGCTCATGTCGCGGATCATCGCTTCCACCAGCGAGAAGCGCCACAGCGGCTCAGGAATGGTCAACGCTTCGCGCTTGGCGCTGTCGATAAACAGTTCAACCTGCTGCTGGCCGATGATGCGATCGGTCCAGTCCGGGTAGGCGATGCAGGCTTTGCCCACCGCGACCAGGTCGTAGCCATGATCCAGCGCGACATCGGCATCGGCCTTGTTCACCACGCCGCCGACGCCGATGACCGGCACGCGGGCCAACGTCTCGGAACGCATGGCGACATATTTTTTAATCAGCGGAGTAGGGTCGGTCGTCTCGACAATAGACGGGCGCAGTGTGTGCCCCATGGAGAAATGCACATAATCCAACCCGCGTGCGGCCAGTTTTTCCAGCAGATACAAGGTGTCGTCAAAACGAATGCCCGGCTCTTCCAGCTCTTCCGGCGAGAAACGGTAGCCGATGATGAAGGAAGCGTCGGCATACCGACGAGCCATGTCGTGGGTAATCTCCAGCACGGCGAGCGGGAAGCGGGCGCGATTATCACGGCTGCCGCCCCATTCGTCGGTACGCCGGTTGGAGTTCGGCGAATAGAACTGCTGAATCAGATAGGTATTGGCGCCGTGGATCTCCACCCCATCAAAACCGGCCGCAATGGCGCGGCGCACCCCTTCGCCGAATTTGGCGATCATCCCGTCCACGTCCCCGGCGGTCAGCGCGACGGGCGTCGGCGCCCCTTCACGCGGCGCGGCGACGGCGCTCGGCCCCACCGGCGAGCGGCCGCCGATCAGCTTCGGCTCCACCATACGACCGCCGTGGTAGATCTGCAAAATGGCTTTAGAGCCCTTCTCCTTGATGGCCGAGGCGATTTTAGCCAGGCCGGCGATTCTGTCGTCGTGATCGATGCCGATGGCGCCGGGAAACGCCAGACCTCTGTCGTCAATAAAACAGCACTCCACAATCACGGCGCCGATACTGCCGGCGCGTACCTGATAGTATTCCACCAATTCTTTGGTGACGGTTCCGTCGTAGAAACCGGTGCAGGTGGTCATGGGTGCCATCAGCAGACGATTTTTAAGCTCGACGCCATTGGGCAAAGTAAACGGACTAAGAACCCGATCGTTAATGCTCATAGTTGAGAGACTCCATAAATTACAAATGTTTCATATGCTTTAAATTTGTTATCGGTTTATTGTTTTTGGTTTTGCTTAAGCAGGCCGATGTCATAGCGTTAATATGATTGGCTTTTTAGTTTCAAAATACTCAAATTAGTTAATTAACTAATAATTCAGTATTATGTTATAGCGCTGTTTATAACG